>NZ_QTQD01000022.1:0-124467 GCF_003858025.1 Burkholderia sp. Bp9004
GACACGATGCTGGATGCGCTCAAGGTCGACCCCAATACGGTCCTCAAGCGCATCGGCGATGGCTTCTACGAGCAGCAACTGATTCAGCAACAGATCATTCAGACGACCGGCCAGCGTTTCATTGGCGACTATACGGACAATCAGAGCGAATACGAAGCGCTGATGGCCAATGGCGTGAAGGCGTCGCAGCAGTTCGGGCTGAATGTCGGCACGGCACTGACCGACGCGCAAATGGCCGCACTGACGAGCGACATCGTGTGGCTCGTGAATCAGACGGTGACATTGCCGAACGGTAGTCAGCAGACGGTGTTGGTGCCGCAGGTGTATCTGCACGCGAACGCGGCGGACGTGACAGGCGAAGGCACGATCATCTCCGGCAAGAACGTCACGGTCGATGCCAACGGCGCGTACAAGAACTCGGGCACGATCGCTAGCCGCAACGTCACGATCATTCATGCCGATTCGATCGACAACAGCGGCACGGTGTCGGGTGGCACTGTGCTCGCCAGTGCGAACCAGGACCTCAATAATCTCGGCGGGTTGATTCAAGGCAATACCGTAGCGCTGTCGGCTGGCCGCGACCTCAACCTGACGAGCACGACCAGTTCGGCGAAGGCGGCGAATGGCAGCGCGACCGGCATCGACCGTGTATCGACGGTCAATGCGGGTACGCTTCAGGCTGCTGCCGGTCGAGACCTGAACGCCAACGCGGCTGTAATTGCGACGACCGGCGATGCAGTGCTGGCCGCGAACAACGACGTCAATCTGAACGCGATTCGCCAGAGCAGTCAGGACGCGGTGAAGTGGGACGCCCGCAATCACGCCGAACACTCGGCGTCGAGCGATACGGGCACGCAGATCGCGACGGGTGGCAATCTGGCGATTGTGGCGGACCATGACGTGAATGCGACGGCAGCTTACGCGAATGCGCAGGGTGCGATTGGCATCAGCGCCGGGCACGATGTGAATCTGAATGCCGGTGAACAGAGCGCGAGCGCGAACGACGAGCACTATCACAAGGAAAACGGCTTCCTGTCGTCGAAATCGACGCACACGATCGATTCGAGCAGTTACACCAATGCGGTTGGCACGACGTTGTCGGGTAACAGTGTCGCGGTGCAGGCAGGCAATGACCTGACGGCAAAGGCAGCAACGATTGCGGCGACCCACGACGTCAGCCTGACGGCCGGTCACGATCTGACGATCACCACGGCGGACGCTGCCTCGAGCGAATATCACTACAAGGACGTGAAGAAGTCGGGCCTCGGCAGCGCGGGCGCCGGGATCTCGTACGGCACGAACCAGACCATCGATACCAGCCGCGACACGGTGAAGGGTTCGCAGGGCAGCCTGATCGGCAGCACCGACGGCAGCGTGTCGATGGTAGCGGGCAACAAACTCCACGTGACGGGCTCCGACATTGTCGCGAGCAAGGACGTGACGGGCATCGCGAAGGAAGTGACGATCGATGCGTCGCAGACGGATCGCCATCACGAAGAAACGCACGAGGTGAAGAGTTCGGGTTTCACGCTGGCAGTGAAGTCGCCTGTCATCGATGCGATCCAGAACGTGAATCAGCAGGCGCAGGGCGCGGGTGGTAGTCAGGACGGACGGGCGGCAGCGCTGCATGCGATTGCCGCGGCCGGCGGCATGGCTGATCTGGTCGGCGCGACCGGCAATATGACCAAGGCGCTGAACGATCCGAAGGGCAAGGTCGAGGCGAAAGTGGAGTTGAGTTTCGGTTCTTCGCACAGCAAGACGACGTTCACCGAGGACGGCAGGCAGAACAACGGCAGCAGCGTGAAGTCGGGCGGCACGGCGGCATTCGTCGCGACGGGTGACAAGAACGCGGGCCAAGGGAACGTGACGATTCAGGGATCGGACGTGAACGCGAAGGACGTGCTGCTGCAGGCGACGAACAAGGTCAATCTGGTCAACAGCACGGATACCGACAGCACGCGCAGCACGAACGAGTCGAAGAGCGCGAGTGTGGGCGTGTCGTATGGCACTGGCGGATTCGGTGTCTCGGCGTCGATGTCGCGCGCGCACGGCGATGCGAATTCGGATGCGGCGACGCAGAACAATACACACATCAACGCAAGCAACACCGCGACGATCATCAGCGGCGGAGACACTAATATCGTCGGTGCGAACGTCAATGCGAACAAGGTGATCGCGGACGTGGGCGGCAACTTGAATCTCGCGTCGGTGCAGGATACGAGCCGTAGCGAGGCCCACCAGAGCAGTTCGGGCGGCGGGTTCAGCGTCAGCCGGGGCGGTGCGAGCGCCAGCGTCAGCATGCAGAACGGCCATGCGAGCGGTAACTATGCGGGTGTGAACGAGCAGGCGGGTATTCAAGCCGGGGACGGTGGTTTCGACATCAACGTGAAGGGCAATACGGACCTGAAGGGGGCGTATATCGCGAGCACGGCGACACCGGACAAGAATCAACTGACGACCGGGACGTTGTCGTTCTCGGATATTCAGAATAGCTCGAGCTACAACGCGAGCAGTTTCGGGATCAGTGCGGGCGGCGGTGTGGGTGATGGGGGCAACAACTATGCGACGCACGGCCAGACTAGCGGGAAGAATACGGGCGGTGCGTTACCGCTGTATGTGAGCGAAAGCGACGGCAGCAGCGCGAGCACGAAGAGCGCGATCAGTGCCGGTACCATCACGATTACGGATCAGGCGAACCAGAAGCAGGACGTGGCGACGGTCAATCGCGACACGTCGAATCTGAACGGGACGGTCACCAAGACGCCGGATTTGCAGCAGGTGTTGAGCAATCAGTCGGATGTGATCGGGGCGGCGCAGGCGGCGGCGGAGACGATTGCGAAGCAGATTGGGAGCTACGCCGATAAGAAGCGGGAGGAGGCACAGACGAACGCGAACAACGCGACCGATCCGACGCTCAAGGCACAGTACCAGCAGGAAGCCAATAGTTGGGCCGAGGGTGGTGATAATCGTGTTGCTCTGCATATTGCCGGCGGCGCGTTGACGGGCGGGTTGACCGGTGGCGGATTGGGGGCGGTTGGCGGAGCTGCGGGTGCGGGTGTGTCAGCCAAGCTTGCTCCGCAACTGAGTGAGATTGCGCAGTCGATCAAGGATGCGGGACCGACTGGTAACGCGAACGTCGATGAGCTCCTGGGAAATTTGACATCGAATGTGCTGGCAGGCGGAGCCGGTGTGATGGTCGGTGGTGGGACTGGGGCGTTGACTGGGGCCAGTACTGATCGGTTCAATCGGCAATTAAATCAGGACGAGAAGAAGGCGATCCACGACAAGGCGAATGGCGACAAGGACGAAGAGAAGCGGCAGACACGGGCCGCTTGTTATGCCGTCAAATGCTGGGCGGAATATGCCGTAGGTAGCGATGACCGAAACACGAACTTTGTTAGCGAGGTTGAAGCGGCGTCGCTTACCAAAGAATTGGACTGGGTGAGCCAACAGAAGAGTTCGGGTCTATTCGAATATACTTTTCTGCAGAAAAGCGGCGACGCCATCAAGAACGATCCGGTTGGTGTGGCAAAAGATACGACCAAAATCGCCCTTGGTGGAATGACGGCGAAAACTGGAGCAGTACTGTGTACAAGTGGTATTGGATGTGCCGTCGGTGGCTGGATGACCACGTTTGGATTGAGTGAAGTCGTAGAAGGCGGTGGCGGCTTGTATAATCGGTACAACGGAATCAGCGAGCCGGGAGATAACCCGTTGCGCTGGGGATTTAACCAACTTTCTCCACAATGGGGAAGTGCCGTGTATGACGGAATTAATTTTGGAATGGCCATTCTCGCCTTGAAGGCACCGGTACCTTTGAATGTGGGCGTTGCTGATGGATTTAATCGACCGGTTTCTATGTTTGGCGTAACCGTTCCGCGCATTAATAATGTAAATTTACTCCCTTTTCTTAAGCAACCGTGGCCATATGGTACGACGCAGGGGTTTTTGCTTTACGGCGTTGGCTCGAAGGGTGTAGCCGTTATCAACGACATTCGAGGCGGAGGTGGAAAGTGAACTGGCGTAGATTATATGCAGCGTCCCAAATTTTTTTCACCGTATGCCTCGCCTCTTCAGTCGGTGCTGGCTGTTGGTCATTCCTTGTATCCGGACTATGCCGCATTGCATTCAAAATAGATGACACTATAGCGCTACTTTCAATTGGGTTGCCGTTATTCATTATCTTGTTCTTCGTTTTTGCGAGGCACCTGCCAAAGCCGCTGCGTAAGGCAGGGCTGTTGAGTGATGACCCGGAGAAGTTCGGACCTTGGTTCAAGTCATGACCACTGTGGCGAGGTTATGCGAGTAACGTAGTTGGATAGAGTTCAATGCATTCTGGCTCAAATAACTGTCATTTCCACAATCTGCTTGAGGAAATTCCTATCGTGGTTGTGCTGAATATGGGCGAATATTTGGCGAACGCGATCACTTGATCCTTCAGTCGAAGTGCGGGTTTCAACCTATACGGGTGGCAGTCAGCCAATGTATGTGAGCGAGAGCGACAGCAGTAGCGCGACCCGCGTAGACACGATCACGATCACGGGTCAGGCGAACCAGAAGCAGGATGTGGCGACGCTCAATCGTGATACGTCGAACCTAAACGGCACGGTCAGCAAGACCCCCGATCTGCAAAACGTGCTGAACAAGCAGTCGGATTTGATGAACGCCGCGACGGCGGCATCCGAGACGATCGCCAAGCAGATCGGCAATTATGCGGACAAGAAGGAACAAGCCGCACGCGACGCGGCCGCCGCGACCGATGATCCGGCGCTCAAGGCGCAATACATGCGGGATGCGAAGAACTGGGCCGAAGGTGGTGACAACCGCGTTGCCTTGCATATCGCCGGCGGTGCGCTGACGGGTGGCTTGACTGCGGGCGGTTGGGGTGCGGCGGGCGGCGCGGCAGGCGCAGGCGTGTCGGCGAAGGTCGCGCCGGAGTTGACCGAGATTGCGCAGTCGATCAAGGATGCGGGGCTGACCGGCAACAAGGACGTCGACGAACTGCTGGCTAACGTAACCTCGAATCTGCTGGCGGGCGGCGCCGGTGCGCTCGCCGGTGGCGGCACGGGTGCGTTGACGTCGGCGGCCGTGGATCGGTTCAATCGGCAGTTGCATCAGGAAGAAAAGACGTTGGCGAAACAGCTGGCCGACAGGAGCGGCGGAAAATATACGCAGGCGCAGATTGAAGACCAGATGCGCGTCATGGGCATTAGCGTCAATGGGGCCAGCGAATCGGGCGCACCGGCAACGCTGGTCGGTCAGATGCCGACCGACTCCGGGGCATGCTGGATTTCGGGAGGGACCACGGCTGACGGGAAGCCGATCCTGACGCAGATCACCGCGCAGGCGAACCCCGAATTGCAGTCGTATATTCTCGCGAACTACAACATAGCTTCCCCGGGGGGAGTGCCGAGCCAATTCACCTATGCACTCACGGGCGGCGGCGGGTCATACAACATAACGGGATCGTTTACGAAGTTTGACCAGTCAGATGTAAATTCGATTCAATCAACGTCTTCTAGCTTGGCCTCGGCCACGTCGTTGACGGCGGGATGGATTGCATCATCCGCGAGTACATTTGCCGCAGCACCTTCACCATACGCGCCGGCATTTGGAACTGTTGCGCTTGTGGCAACGGCGACTGGAGTTGCGGCAGATGGGGTGTCGCTAACTGGTTAGCCCCAATATTGGGGGGTATCTGACGTACAACGTGGCGAATGTGGTTGGGAATAAAGTGTTGACCGATAAATATCCTCTGTTGGCTCCGGCGTTTAACGCAACGGTTAATTATTTTGCGAATAGTGGCGCTTATGCTGCTATTCATGATTTTGTGAACTCATCGTGGGGTCGTTTGATTGGCGGAAATAAATCAAAATGAGGATTATTGTAGATGGGAATTTTTCGCGCCCCGTGAGTGTGGCGATAGTGTTAATTGGTGTTGTAATCATGTTTGGTTTCTTGAGGTGCGGCCCTCCATCAATTGTTAGCGTTCTGATGGTGTGTTTTGGTTTTGGGCTGACGATAGTTGGTGGAATGACTAGCCAGGCAAGACTGCTTAAAATCAAACCGTTCGATAACAGCTACAAAAAGGCGCGCAAGAGCTACGAAGTGAAGGATGACACACAGGACAAGTCCTAACAGCAATGAAGCACTGGGAGAGCGAATCGGTTCAATCGCCAGTTGCATCCGCAAGAAAAAGCGCTCGCAAAGCAGTTGGCCGAGAAAAGCAAGGGAAAATATGCGCACGAGGTGATGGGCGTGAGAACTGTGGGAATTATCGAACTCAACGAAAGAGCCGATGCCATCGATTTTGGCGCGGAAGTGGTTTTGAAAGGTTTCTTTGTCATGGGTGGATGGGATGGATACTTTGTCGAATCAGATGCCAAAATTTGGGAAAGGAATCGCGCTGTTATGGTATGCCATGGTGATTTGAAAAAGAAGCTTCTTTCGAGCGTTCCTGCCTTCGGGGGAGGTGAATGTTTGTCCGGCGATCAAGCTGAAATTGCCGGCGTCTTGTCAAAATCAAGTGATGGACGATTCCTTTGTGAAATAACCGATTTAAAGTGGTTTTTGCTTTTTAAGCATGGTCAGGCTATGTCGGTTCGATTGTAATGTGTATCAGCTCCCGATCCGGGGCCGTGAAGGCAGATGATGGCTTAATTTCGACATGGAAATACTGCGTCGCGTAGTGTCGTAATCGGAGTGCGCTTGTCGGCGGCGGCATGGGTGCGTTGACGTCGGCCACCGTGGATCGCTTCAACCGGCAGTTGCACCCTGTCGAAAGGCAGTGGGCGAAGGGTAAGGCGAAGGACTTCGCGAAGTTCTATGAAGAAAAGACCGGCAAGTCGCTGACTGCAGAGCAGGCGCGGAATATGTTGCTGGCGAACGGCTATCGTTTGGTGGATGCGGCGGCAAGCAAGGGACCGGGAGGGGACGCAACGGCGGTGGCGTATATCAGTCAGAACAGTGGCGGGTAGTTCAGCGGGACGTCGGCGG
This sequence comes from Burkholderia sp. Bp9004, assembly GCF_003858025.1. NCBI lineage: Bacteria > Pseudomonadati > Pseudomonadota > Betaproteobacteria > Burkholderiales > Burkholderiaceae > Burkholderia > Burkholderia sp. Bp9004. The sequence continues at coordinate 6,997 of NZ_QTQD01000022.1, forward strand.
AGTACAACAATCCGTTCTTGTCTTGGAATAAGGGTAGCTCACTGACACCGGAGCAGATGGCATTGCCAGGCGCGGTGGCCAATCCACGACGGGGCAGAATCTGTTTAACCCGAATACCGGTCCTGCAATTGGTGCTGGTATCGGCGGTGCTGCCGACGCTGAATCAGAAGCGAAATCGATAAACGATGCCAAATCTCGGATTGGGAAGTGAAGAAATGAATAGGTTGATTTTTTTGTATTTTGCTGCTTTCCTGCTGTCATTTGTGTGCTTTGCCTCCATAAAATTATTCGTAATGATCTTCGTGGCCTATTTTTATGGTGGGGGTTTCTTGTGGGCGAGTAGCGATACAAGATTTGTTTTGGTGAACGGCTCTCTGCTGGGGATTGTTTTTTGCATTTTCGTGACAGTAGATTTTGTGCGAAAAAAATGATTCATGATGCCATTGTGTAATCGGATTGGATCGACGGGCGAACAATGTTGTTGAATAAAAAATCGAGAATGACCTTGCTGAAGATTGCATGTAAATCGAGCGGAATTGATGCATTGATAGCACGTCCGCTTCAGCACTCCGATCGGCGTGCGATGTTGCCTAAATTTACAATAAATTATTGATAAATATATAAAAAATTATTTGCTTGGGGAATTCTGCTGCCGCACAGCTGTTTTTACCGCTTCAAGAAGTGATTGTCGAGCGACACGATGCTGGATGCGCTCAAGGTCGACCCCAATACGGTCCTCAAGCGCATCGGCGATGGCTTCTACGAGCAGCAACTGATTCAGCAACAGATCATTCAGACGACCGGCCAGCGTTTCATTGGCGACTAGACGGATAACCAGAGCGAATACCAGGCGCTGATGGCCAATGGCATGAAGGCGTCGCAGCAGTTCGGGCTGAACGTCGGTACGGCACTGACCGACGCGGGTATGGCCGCGCTGACGAGCGACATCGTGTGGCTCGTGAATCAGACGGTGACGTTGCCGAACGGCGGTCAGCAGACGGTACTGGTGCCGCAGGTGTATCTGCGCGCTAATGCGGTGGACGTGACTGGCGAAGGCACCATCATTACCAATATCGTTGGGGCCAACGCCAACGCCAACGCCAACGAGGTGATTGCGGAGGTGGGGGGCAGGATACGAGTCGCAGCAAGGCCCACGCAGTACGAACGAATCGAAGAGTGCGAGCGTTGGGGGTGTCATATGGCACCGGCAGATTCGGCGTCTCAGCGTCGATGTCGCGGGCGCACGGCGATGCGAATTGCCATGATCTTGTTCAGGTTCCCGTCTTTCCCGAAGTCGAATCCGGATTCGGCAAGCAATTGGAAGGCTGCAAGAGCGTTGCGCTTCGAAGGATCAAGTGCCGAGACAGCCCCGCATCGACCGACCTTCGCACGCCGCCATCGCCTCGGTTCGCCGTCGGGGTGACTCGCCATTGTTGTTTTAGAACGACCGTGCTAAATTCCCGCCAGCATTTGCAGTCACCGACCTAATCATCCGGTTCCGGCAACCGGCGCCAACGGGCGCGCCGGCGCGTCGCCCGACAGGAGACAGACGTGATGGAACATGCATCGATCGAGCACCCGCGGACCGAGCGGGGCGTGCGGGCCGCGGGGAGGGCGTCGCGATGAGCCTGCTGCTGTCGCGACGCGATCTCGCGTTTCTGCTGTACGACTGGCTCGATGCGGACGCGCTCGCCGCGCTGCCGCGCTATGCGGAGCACAGCCGCGAGACGTTCGATGCGGTGCTCGACACCAGCGAGCGGATCGCGGCGGACCTGTTCGCGCCGCATGCGGCGCGCGGCGACCGCGAGGAGCCGCGGTTCGACGGCGAGCGCGTGACGCTGATTCCCGAGGTCGAGCCGGCGGTGCGGGCCTTCGCCGCCGCCGGCCTGATCGCCGCGGGCCAGGACGAAGCATTCGGCGGGATGCGGCTGCCGAAACTCATCGAAGCCGCATCGTTCCTGTTCTTCCAGGCCGCGAACATCGCGACCGCCGCGTATCCGTTCCTCGCCGTCGCGAACGCGAACCTGCTGCTCGCGCACGGCAGCCCCGCGCAGATCGACGCGTTCGCGCGTCCCGAGCTGGAAGGGCGCTTCTTCGGCACGATGTGCCTGTCCGAGCCGCAGGCCGGTTCGTCGCTGTCGGACATCGTCACGCGTGCCGACTTCGAGCGTGCGTCGCCGCTCGGCCCGCGCTACCGGATCACCGGCAACAAGATGTGGATTTCGGGTGGCGAGCACGAACTGGCGGAGAACATCGTTCACCTCGTGCTCGCGAAGATTCCCGACGAACAAGGGCGGCTGCTGCCCGGCACGCGCGGCATCTCGCTGTTCATCGTCCCCAGGTATCTGCCGGCCGAGGACGGCGCCGCTCAAGGCGAGCACAACGACGTGGTGCTTGCGGGCCTGAATCACAAGATGGGCTATCGCGGTACGACCAACTGCCTGCTGAACTTCGGCGAAGGCACGCGCCATCGTCCGCAGGGGCGCGCCGGTGCGATCGGCTATCTGGTCGGCGAGCCCAATCACGGCCTCGCTTACATGTTCCACATGATGAACGAGGCGCGCATCGGTGTCGGCGCGGGTGCGGTGGCGCTCGGCTACACCGGTTACCTGCATGCGCTCGACTATGCGCGCAACCGGCCGCAGGGGCGTCCGCTGGGACCGGCCGGCAAGGACGCGGCGGCGCCGCAGACGCCGATCGTCGCGCACCCGGACGTGCGGCGCATGCTGCTCGCGCAGAAGGCGTACGTCGAAGGCGGGCTCGCGCTGATCCTGTACTGCGCGCGGCTCGTCGACGAAGCGCGCGCGCACGGCGATGCGGCGGTGCGCGCCGAGGCCGCGCGCCTGCTCGACATCCTGACGCCGATCGCGAAAAGCTGGCCGTCGCAGTGGTGTCTCGCGGCCAACGATCTCGCGATCCAGGTGCACGGCGGATATGGCTATACGCGCGACTATCCGGTCGAGCGGTTCTATCGCGACAACCGCCTGAACCCGATCCATGAAGGCACGCACGGCATCCAGGCGCTCGACCTGCTGGGCCGCAAGGTCGGTCAGGACGACGGCGCGCTGCTGCGTACGCTCGATGCACGTATCGAAACGACGCTCGAACGCGCGCGGGCGGCGGATGGCGATACGCGCGTGCATGCCGATGCGCTGGCGCCGCGCTGGGCACGGCTCGTCGACGTCACGCGCGCATTGGCCGCGCTCGGCGATCCGCAGGTGCGGCTCGCGAATGCGAGCGTCTATCTGGAGGCGTTCGGTCATCTGGTTGTCGCGTGGCTGTGGCTCGACGTGACGCTCGCCGCGCGCGGACGCGATGACGATTTTCACGACGGCAAGCGAGCCGCCGCGCGATACTTCTTTCGCTGGGAACTGCCGAAGGTGGATGCGCAGCTCGACCTGCTGGCGAGCGTCGATACGACGACGCTCGACATGCGCGACGCGTGGTTCTGAGCGTCGCGCCGCACGGATGAAGGTGCCGCGGTGCGGGCCGTCTGGCCTGCGCCGCGCGCCGGTCGCGCGGGCGCGTCCCGCTGCCGTATCGATGCGCGGCGATGTCGCGCAAGGAGAATGGAGAGCATGAAAGCGCTGTTGTGTACCGCATTCGGCCCGATCGACCGCTTGCGTATCGAGGACGTCGCGATTCCTGAACCGGCCGCTGGTCAGGTGCGGATTCGCGTGAAGGCGGCGTCGCTCAATTTCCCCGATGCGCTGATCGTCCAGGGGCTGTATCAGGTGAAGCCGGCATTGCCGTTCTCGCCCGGCGCCGAATTCGCCGGCGTGATCGACGCGGTCGGCGACGGCGTGAGCGCCTGGCGGCCGGGCGACGAGGTGGTCGCGTTCACCGGCCACGGCGGCTTCGCCGCGCAGTGCGTGGCCGACGTGCACCAGATCGCGGCGCTGCCGCCGGGGATGACGTTCGAGCAGGGCGCGGCGCTCGTGCTGGCGTATGGCACGTCGCTGCATGCGCTGCAGCAGCGCGCGCGCCTGCAGCAGGGCGAGACGCTGCTGGTGCTGGGCGCGGGCGGCGGTGTCGGGCTCGCCGCGATCGAGATCGCGAAGGCGCTGGGCGCGCGCGTGATCGCGGCCGCGTCGAGCGCGGACAAACTGGCGCTATGCCGCGAAGCCGGCGCCGACGACACGATCGACTATGCGACCGAGGACTTGCGGCGCCGCGTCGACGAACTGACCGGCGGACGCGGCGCGGACGTCGTCTACGATCCGGTCGGCGGCGCGTACAGCGAGGCCGCGCTGCGCGCGACCGCGTGGCGCGGCCGGTTCCTCGTGGTCGGTTTCGCAGCCGGCGAAATTCCGAAGATCGCGCTGAACCTTGCACTGCTCAAGGAGCGCGACATCCTGGGCGTGTTCTGGGGCGATGCGGTGCGGCGCGACCCGGCGCAGCATGCGGCGAACATGCGCCAGCTCGCGCAATGGTTCGCGGCCGGCAAGGTGCGGCCCGCGATCACCGAGCGCGTGCCGCTCGCGGGTGCGGCCGACGCCATTGCGCGCATGGCGAACCGGCAGGTCAAGGGCAAGGTCGTGATCCTGCCGGACGCGTGAGCACGCCGGTGCCGGTTCACGCGGCGGTGGCCCGCCCGGGCATCGCCTTCGATCGAGGTTCTTTCGTGTAACGTTACCGGAGTCGCTGACCATGCAATCCCTGTCGAATCTGCAGCCCGCCGTCGCGGCCTCGCTTGCTGCGTGGCACGCGATGCTCGCGCGCAAGGATTTCAGCGCGCTCGACACGATCGTCCATCCGGATGCGGTGTTCCGTTCGCCGATGGCGTTCAAGCCGTACGGGCCGGCGCCCGCACTGTTGCTCGCGCTGCGCACGGTGCTCACGATCCTCGAGAACTTCGAATATCACCGCGCGTTCGCCGACGACGACGGCACGAGCGTCGTGCTGGAATTCAGTGCGACGGTCGGCGACAAGCGGCTGAAGGGGATCGACATGATCCGCTTCGACGCCGACGGACGGATCGTCGAATTCGAGGTGATGATCCGTCCGTTCAACGCGCTGCAGGCGCTCGGCGCGGAAATGGGCGCGCGGCTCGGGCAGCAGCTGCCGGTGTTCAGGAGCGGCGGGTGAGGGGCGGCGACGCCCCGCTTGCATTCATTGACGCAGTGAAATCGACGATGCGCGGCCAGCCCGGCCACGTGCCGTATTCTCCGGTGCGTCGCCGAGGAAGTCCGGCAACGCCCGCGGCGGTAGAGTAATCACGAAGCGTGCGCCGCCGAGCGGCGAATCCTCGAGCCGCACGTCGCCGCCGTGCACGAGCGCGACGCGTCGCACGATCGCGAGCCCGAGCCCGAACCCGCCGGTCTGCCGGTCGCGGCTCGAGTCGAGCCGCTGGAACGGTTCGAACACGCGCGCGCGTTCGGCGACCGGAATGCCGGGACCGTCGTCGTCGACGCTCAGCACCAGCGCGCCGGACGCATCGTGCGTCGCGGACAGCAGGACGGTGCGCGACGCATAACGCGCGCCGTTGCGGATCAGGTTCAGCAGCGCGCGTGCGACGAGCTTCGGATCGCACACGTGCGAGGCAGGGGCGCCGCTCGTCGACACGCCGAGCGTGAGGCCGCGGTCGGCGACGTCGTTCGCGACGTTGCCGGCCACGCTGTCGATCAGCGCATCGACGACGACGTCCATCGGCGCGAGCTCGCTTGCGCCTTGTTCGAGCCGCCCGATCGTCAGCAGCTCGGTCACGAGACCGTCGAGTTCGCGCACGTCGCGTCGAAGTTCGTCGCGGCGTTCGCGCATCCGCCCGCTCTCGTCGGATTCGGCGAGCAGCGCGAGCCCGAATTCGAGGCGCGCGAGCGGCGTCTTCAGCTCATGCGAGATGCCATGCATCATTTCGCGCTGCTGCTTGATCGACGCCTCGATCCGCTCGGCCATGTCGTTGAACTGCTGCGACAGCTCGTAGATGTTCGATCGCCCCGACAGCTTCACGCGCGTCGACAGCTTGCCCGCGCCGAACGCGTGCGCGGCGGCCTGCAGCTTGCGCAGGTCGCGCCAGTGATACGAGATCCACAGCACCACGGCGAACAGCGCGGCGAGCGCGAGCAGCAGGTACGCGTAGATCTTGATGTCGAGATCGGCCGCCTCGGTCGGGCGCGCATGCAGCACGGACCCGTCCGCGAGCGGCATGTAGTAATCCTTGGCGTCGTAGCTGATCGCGATCCGGCCCGCGTCGAGATCGCGCAGCGGTGTGCCGCTCAACTGCGCGCGGGCGTCGGCCATCGTCATGAAGCCGAATCCTTCGTTGCCGTGCTTCGCGAGTTCGCGCAGCGCGAGCATGCGCTGCGCGCCCGGATGACGCTCCAGATAATCGTTCAGCACGAACGCGTAGGTCGTCAGCGAATCGCGCTGCGCCTGCGCGACGCGATCATAGAAGATCCGGTCGAACGAGAACTGGATGAATGCGATCGATCCGGCGACGCACAGGATCACGATGAGGTACAGCCTGATCAACGGGCGCAGCATTTATTCGTCCCACGCGGAAGGGCTGAACAGGTAGCCGCGGCCCCAGATCGTCTTGATCTTGTGCGGCTCCGACGACGCATCCTCGAAGCGGCGGCGCAGCTTCGAGATGCCGGAATCGACCGAGCGGTCGAGCCCGTCGAACTCGATCCCGCGCAACTGCTTCAGGATGTCGTCGCGGCTCAGCACGGTGCCGGCCGCGCGCGCGAGGATCAGCAGCAGGTTGAACTCGGCCGTCTTCAGGTCGACAGGATCGCCGCGCCATGTGACGGTGCGGTTCGGCGGCGAGATCGTCAGTTCTCCGAATACCAGCGCTTCGGGCGCGGTAGCGGGCCTGTCCGTCGCGGCCGGCTGCGCGCGGCGCAGCAGCGCGCGGGCGCGCGCCACCAGCACCCGCGGCTCGATCGGCTTCGTCACGTAGTCGTCGGCGCCGGTTTCGAGGCCCGCGACCTGATCGTAGACGTCCGCGCGCGCGGTGAGAATCAGCACCGGGACGTTGGTGAATGCGCGAATGCGCCGGCACACTTCCATCCCGTCGAGGTTCGGCAGCATCAGGTCGAGGATCACGAGCGCGGGCTGGTGTTCGCGCACCGCCGCGACCGCCAGGTCGCCGCGTCGCACGACCGTCACCGCGAATTCGTAGTTGTCGAGGTATTCGCGCACGAGCTGCGCGAGGCGGTCGTCGTCCTCGATCAGCAGTACACGGTATTTGAGCGGATTGTCGTACATGGTCTCCTCGATGCGCGCGCGTCGTCCCGCATCCCGGCAGGCGGGCGCGCGGCGCGGCACGCGAATTCTATCCGGCGTTCCGGCGGCCTGGGCAGCAAGGCGACAATCGCGAACAATCGAACACAATTGAGCACAGATTCCCCGCAGATTCCGGACAGTCCCGGCGCACGGCGGCACCTAGACTTCGGGCTCCGTCACTCCTATTTCAATATTGTGCGCCCAACCCTTCGCCGCTCCCGTTATTGCGTGCCGCTTGCCGGCCTGACTGCCGGCCTGACCCTTGCCGCCGCCGCCCATGCGGAAAACCAGTATTCGCTTTCGCTCGGCGGCGGGTTCGCGCCACGCTACCAGGGGAGCAACCAGTATCGCGGCGTCGTCGCGCCGGGGTTTTCCGCGAAGTTCGGCAACGGCTTCTTCATCGACAGCACCGCGGGCGCCGGCTATCGGCTGGACCTCCCGCACGGCGCGTTCGTGTCGGCGGCGGTGAGCTACGACGCGGGCCGCGCGGACGAGAACCGCTTCGACCTGCCCGGTTCGGACTACCTGAAGGGGATGGGCCGGATTCCCGGCTCGGTGCTCGTCGGCGTGCGGGCAGGGCTGACGCTGTTCGATGCGGCGGAGCTGAGCGTGTCGGTCGACACCCCGGTGACGCATACGTCGCGCGGCGTGTCGGGGCATGTCGACCTCGCGGTGCCGGTGTTCAAGACCGCGCGGCACGAGATCGTCGTGACGGGCAGCGTGCATGCCGGGACCGGACGCTACACGCAGACGTTCTACGGCGTGACCGACGCGCAGTCGATGGCGAGCCGCTTCCGGCCATATTCGACGAGCGGCGGGATCGACAGCGCGACGATGTCGGTCGCGTGGCACTGGAACCTGTCGCGGCACTGGTCGGTACTCGCGACGGGCGGCGTGACGCGCCTGCTCGGGCGCTATGGCGACAGCCCGATCGTCCAGTCGCGCAGCAACTACTACGGGATGGCCGGCGCGACCTACAGGTTTTGAACGTGGGGCCGGAGCGCGCGTGCTGGACATGACGCGCCGGTGCCGGGCCGTCGCCGCGAATCGCGTGCGGTAACATGCGGGCGGGTCCGGCGTCGCGCCGGGCCTGCGACGCCGGTGCGCCTGAACGGCTCGACCGCGTCGTGCATCGCCGCCATTCGCCGGCTGCTATCCGTCAGGATAGGGCCGGCGGCGCGCGGCGCCGATCACGCAAGCAATACCCGGCCTTGCACGAATGCCGCATGTGAATCGCCGGGCCGCGACAGGGAGATACCGATGAAGAGAACGATCGCGATGCTCGTGGCACTCGTTGCGAGCGCAACCTTCGCAGGATGTGCGGACATGAACACGAAACACCGCAACGCCACCGCCGGCGGCGCAGTGACGAACCCGGCTCCGTCGGGCACCGTGAACGCATGCAAGGCGGACGCCGCGCCGGACGATGCGCTGATCGGCAAGACGGAGGGCGAGGCGGCCGCGCTGCTCGACGGCTGCCTGTGGCGCGTGCTCGAGCGCGACGGCCAGTCGTTGCCGGGCACGATGGACTATCGCCCGGAGCGCCGCGACCTTGGCATTCGCGACGGCAAGGTGATCTGGGTGCGGCGCGGGTGATGCGGCTGGGCGGTGCGTGCGTTACTTCGAGATATACCAGAGCGCGTCGGTGCTGACGCGCGCGGCCGGCTTCGTCGCGGCCGGCGCTTGAGGTGTCGCGACGGGGGGCGGCGTGTTCGACGTCACTGCGGTGGGCCACGTCGCGGGCGTCTGCGACGTGGTCGATGCCGTCGAGGTATTTGCCGTACTCGAGGTCGCCGCCGATCCCGACGTCGACGCCGTATCGATATACCAGAGCGCATTGGCAGTGTGCTTCACGGTCGGTGCCGCGGCAGCCGTTGCCGCCGTCGCGCCTGAACGCGGCGTTCCCGCTGCCGCTCCCGCCCCAGCCCCTGCCTGCGCAGTCGCCCCTGCCGCACCGCGCTGCGCGCGCGCCTCGAACGGCCCGAGCTGGAAGATTAACGTTTGCGCGGGACGCGTCAGAACGGCATACGGGAACTGCAGCTCCCACGACATCAGCACGCGGCCCGACGACGTCTCGGTGAAGATCGCCGGCACGTGCTTCATGTCGCTGAACTGCACGTAGATTCGCGCGCCGTCGTCGAACACCTGGGTCGGCTTGGCCTGGTCGGCACCCGTGACCGTCCAGCCGAAGTTGTACGTGCCGGCCGGGCCGGCGGGCCCGCCTTGCGGCTGCGGCGGCGGGGCGGCCGGCGCGAGCGTGCGGGCACGCGCGACCGGCGGTGCCGACACGCTCAGGCTCGCGAACGGGTTGTACGCCTGCACCTGCTGCGGCGGCGTGAAAGAGGGTGGCAGGATGGGCATGGGAGTATCCGGCGAATCCGGCATGGTCCGGATTGCATCATAGACCTTGCGGGCATACGCGAGGCGCTTGTCGGGCGACGCGGCGTTGTACGCGCCGATCGCGTTCCAGTTGGCGCCGAGCTGGCGGATGTTCTGCGACAGGATCCACGCGCCGACGTACGCGTTGGTGCACGCATCGAACAGGCTTTCCCGCGAGATGCCTTCGCGCGCGAGCGTCGGCAGCCACGTGCTGTTGATCTGCATCAGCCCGATGTCGACGGTGCCGTTCGTGTTGGTGTTGACGGCATTCGGGTTCATTCCCGATTCGACCTGCGCGATGCCGCGCAGCAGGCTCACGCTCACCTTCTGGAACGTGGCCGCGTCGTCGAGACAGTCGGCACGCGCGAATCCGTGCAGCGCGCACGACAGCGCGATCGTCGCGGCGATCTTCGGCGTGGCGTGGCTGATCGAACGGGCAGTCTGACGCGGCATGGCAGGATGGGGCGGAATCCGGCCGCCCGGTGCAAGGAAATTACGCAGACGCGAAGTGTGCCATAGCGCGCAGTCAAATGGCTCGCGTCAAACTTTCCTTTGCATTTGCCGGCGCATGTGTCGCGCATTTTCGTTGGCGCCGGTATCGACGCGCGACAGAACGGAATCGGTAAAAAAGACTGCAATCGCGCGCATGCCGGCAGGCGCGCGCAGTCGCAATACTGACGCCACGCGTCAGATGCGCAGCGAGGGCGGCAGTGAATGGCGCAGCGAAGCGGATGACGAGAGGCGCATCCGGCGGTGCGCGGGCCGTAGAAGCGACGACGGCGGCCGCGGCCGCCGTGTCGGTGATTTCTCGATCCCTGATTCGGTACCGATCGACCGGCCACGCGATGCCGCGCAACCGGCCATCGTCGATCAGAAGCGGTGACGCAGGCCCAGGTTGACCATCGTCTGCGAGCTGGTGCCCGCATAGCCGTACGAACCGATCGACGCCTGCGCGGCCATCGCCCCGCCGTTGCCGTCGCCCGTCTGGCCGCTCGCGTGCTGGTACGCGGCGGTCAGGTACACGTCGGTGCGCTTCGACAGGTTGTAGTCCGCGCCGGCCGAAACCTGGTGATAGGTCGCCGACGTATCGCCGCCCGAGCGCGTATAGCTGTAGCCGACGCCGACGAGCAGCGAATTGGTCGCCTGGTAGTTCACGAAGCCCTGGCCGGTGTTGTAGTGCTCGTTCGAGTTGAACACCGAGCTCGCGTCGCGGCGGTATTGCGCGTTGCTGTAGCCGAGGCCGAACGTGAACGGGCCGGCGACGTACTGGCCCGCGATGCGGGCGATGCCGATCGAGTGCGCGCTCGCATAGCCGGTGTTGATCGGGCCGTCGAAGGTGCCGTCCGACGAGCTGGTCCAGCCGTTGCGCAGCCCGTTCGACGCGGGGCTGTTGGTCGCGTGGAAGTAGCCGCCCGCGACGCTGAACGGGCCGTTGTTGTACGACACGGCAGCCGAATACGACTGCGCGGCGCCGGTGCTGCCGGCGATGCCGCCGAACGAGTACATCGCCGAGAACTGCAGGCCCGAATACACGGCCGACGTGTACTTCACCGCGTTGTCGACGCGGAAGCTGTTGTCGTAGTTGTCGACGTCGCCCGGCGTCGCGAACACGCTGCCGAGATAGTTGTCGGCGGTGATGCCCTGCACGAGGTCGACGAGCGGATCGTACTGGCGGCCGAACGTGAGCGTGCCGTAGCGGTCGCTCGACAGCCCGACGAACGCCTGCCGGCCGAACAGGCGGCCGCCCTGGCCCTGCCGGCCGCTGCTCGGGTCGAAGCCGCTCTCGAGCTGGAATAGCGCCTTCAGCCCGCCGCCGAGATCCTCGGTGCCCTTCACGCCCCAGCGGCTGCCGGCAAGATTGCCCGCGCTGCTGTTGCCGAGCATCCATGCATTGTCCTTACCCTGCGCGTGATTCACGTACGTGATCGACGTGTCGATCACGCCATACAGCGTGACGCTCGACTGCGCATGCGCGGCGGGCATCGCCGCGAACGATGCGAGCGAAATCAGCGAGAGGGTCGTGCGTTTCATTTCATCTCCTTGCGATTGGCTTGCTTGAACCGGATGGGCAGGAGACTACCGAGCCGCCGACGAACGGCAAAAATGAAATTCTTCGATGTGACGTAAAGCAGACATGCACATGCTGCGGCAAGGTCCATTGAGAGATTCACATTATTGAGAACTGTGCATCAATCGATCTGAATTTCAGGGTGGGGCGATTGGTGCATTGCCGGATTCGTGATAATTCCGCGCGATTTTCGGTCGAATTTCGATGGCGACGCATTCGTCGTCGATTCATCAATTGATTATTTAATGAATTGAATCGCGTGATGCGGGCCGGGGTGTGTTATGGCGCGCATCGCGCGAGCGTGATGCGGCGCGCTCACCGTCAGCGGCAATTGGCATCGGGTGCGAGAATGCGGCCTTCGGCCGGCACGCGTCGTGCCGCTCACCAGGGAACCCGCATGGACATTCACATCGCTCCGGTGGAGCTGAAGAAAGCCTACCGTCTTCTCAACCATGGCCCGACCGTGCTCGTGTCGGCCCGTCATGACGGCGTCGACAACGTGATGGCCGCCGCATGGGCCTGCGCGCTCGACTTCCTGCCGCCGAAGCTGACGGTCGTGCTCGACAAGTCGGCGAAGACGCGCGAGCTCGTCGAGCGCAGCGGGACGTTCGTCATCCAGGTGCCGACGGCCGCGCAGCTGCAGCTCACGCATGCGGTGGGCAGCCACAGTCTCGCGGAGCGGCCGGACAAGCTGCGCGAGGCGGGCGTCACGCTGTTCGACGTCGAAGGCCACGACCTGCCGTTCGTCGCCGGCTGCTCGGGCTGGCTCGCGTGCAGGCTGGTTCCCGAGCCGCACAACCAGCAGACCTACGACCTGTTCATCGGGGAGGTGGTCGCGGCGTGGTCCGACACGCGGGTGTTCCGCGACGGGCACTGGTATTTCGAATCGGCCGATCCGGCGCTGCGCAGCCTGCACTACATCGCGGGCGGCAACTTTTATGCGATCGGCGAATCGCTGCACGTCGATCCGGCCGCTGAGTAGGCGTCGGGCGGGCAGCCGGCCGCGTCCAGCGCGGCGTCGACGACGTCGTGCGCGAGATCGAGCGTGCAGCAATCGGAACCGGGCGGCGTGGCGCCGCCCGCGCATCACACGTACGCGTAGCGCACGAGGTGGAAGAACACCGGCGCGGCGAAGCAGATCGAATCGACGCGATCGAGCATCCCGCCATGGCCCGCGATCATCGAGCCCCAGTCCTTGGTGCCGAGCGAGCGCTTCACGGCCGACAGCACCAGCCCGCCGACGAAGCCCGCGATCACGATCGCGAGCGAGATTCCGAACGCCGCGCCGAAGCTGAACGGCGTCACGCGATACAGCGATGCACCGCACAGCGTGGCCAGCAGCCCGCCGCCGATGAAGCCCTCGATCGTCTTCGACGGCGACAGCTGCGGCGCGATCTTGCGGCGTCCGAACAGCTTGCCGACGACGTATTGCAGCACGTCGCTGATCTGCACGACGAACAGGAAGAAGAACAGCAGCAGCGCGTTCTGCCCGGCGTAGCGCGGGATGTCGAGGATCAGCACGGCCGGCGCATGGCTCAACCCGTACACGCACACCATCAGCGCCCAGTTGATCTTCGCGTTGCGGCTCAGGAATTCCCGCGTGTCCTGCGTGAGTGCCGACACCAGCGACATCGCGAAGAACAGGTGCACCGGCACGAAGATCGAATACATCCCGTACCAGTTGATCCCGAGCAGCAGGTACTGCACCGGAATCGCGATGAAGAACGCGATGAAGAGCGTCGTGTGGTCGCTTGCGGTCGTCGGCGTGAGCGTGATGAATTCGCGCAGCGTCAGGTACGACAGCAGCGCGAACACCAGATACGTGACGTTGTTGCCGAGGCTGATCGCGATGACCATGATCGCGATCATCGCCCACCACGCGCGGATGCGCTGGTTCAGGTTGACGATGGTTGCGCTGGTGCCGCCGCTGCGCGCGCCGAGGATCGCGCCGATCACGGTCGCGAGCACCAGCACGCCGGTGACGCCTGCGACCAGTTCCCAGAAGAGAGTTCGCATGGAGAGGTCCGGAAAAGGGAGAGAGAGGGGCGCCGCGTTCAGCCGGCCGGCCGCTGCGGCGGCGCGAGCGCGACGATCGCGTCGCGCATGCGGGCGAGGAAGGTCGGCTTGTCTTCGCCGGCGCCGAGCGCCTCGTTCGCACCGAAGTGCACCTTGCAGATCAGCGGCACGGGCCAGATCGCGCCCTTCGGCATGATGCGTTGCAGGTTCTCGAGATAGACCGGCGCGAGCGCGACCTCCGGAAACTCGGTCGCGAGATGGAACAGGCCGCTCTTGAACGGCTGCGGCAAGACTTCGGCGCCGCGCGTGCCTTCCGGAAAGATGATGATCGAGTGGCCTTGCCGTAGTGCGTCGCGCACCGGGTCCAGCGGGTCGCCGCCGCTTTCGCGGTGACGGTCGATCAGCACGACATTCAGCAGCTTCTGCGCGATGTGACGCTTCACGTTGCTGCTGTCCCAGTAGTCGCGCGCGGCGACGGGCCGCACGACCGCGCGCACGTCGCGCGGCAGCGCGGCGAGGATCGCGAGCGTGTCGATGTGGCTCGTATGGTTCGAGAAGTAGATCTTCTGCGTCGGGGAAGGCGGCGCCTGATGCCAGACCGGATACGCGCCGGCGACGAGCCGCACGATCGACAGCAGGAAATCGCGCTGCCAGACGTTCAGGATGTTCATCGGCGCCGCGCCTCCTGCATGCATGCCCGCGCGGCCGCGCATGCGCGGCAGGCGGAATCCCGGAATGCCGGCGCGGCAGGATGCGCGCCGGTCGGCCCTTGTTTAAGTTTTTTCAAATTCGTGGCTGCCTGTTGCAGGGCCGCGATAATCGGACGATGCACCGGCGGGTATTGCGTCGCGGCGAATTCGCCGTTCGACGGCGTGATAATCGGCTGTTGCACGCGCGCCCGGCCACAGTTCGAATGAATTGCTGCGCTCACGGGCCAGCGGATTATCGCGAGTTTCCGTCGAAAACGCCAGATTGCCCGGCGCGGCACGGAGCGGGGTGCGGCTTGACGCGTGGGGACCGCTCGGCGACGATTACGCCCACCTGTCGAAAGCCGCCACCGACGGGTGCGCTGCCCGGGGCCGGGCCGCAAACGTGTCCGAACGCAAAGAACCAATAAAACGATGAGCCTCTACGCACTCAAACCGAAATTCCAGAATCGTCTGCGTCCGTTCGCGGATTCGCTTGCCGAACGCGGCGTCACGGCCAACCAGGTCACGCTGTTCGCGGCCGGCGGCTCGATCGTCGTCGGCGCGCTCGCGGGGCTTGGCGTGTTCGCTCGCGTGCTGTTCCTGCTGATCCCGATCTGGCTGTTCGTGCGGATGGCGCTCAACGCGATCGACGGCATGCTTGCCCGCGAGCACGGGCAGAAGAGCACGCTCGGTGCGTACCTGAACGAGCTCGGCGACGTCGTGTCCGACGTCGCGCTCGTGCTGCCGTTTCTCGCGATTCCCGCTTTCGCTGCGGCGGACGTCTGGCTGTTCGCGCTGACGGCGGTCATCGTCGAATGCGCGGGGCTGATCGGCCCGCTCGCCGGCGCGACGCGCCGCTACGACGGCCCGTTCGGCAAGAGCGACCGCGCGCTCGCGCTCGGCGCGTTCGCGCTGTGGATCGGCTTCGGTCTGCCGGTCGGCAGCCTCGCCGCGTGGCTGTGGCGCGTGCTGATCGTGCTGTCGATCGTGACGGTGGTGCGGCGCGTGCAGGCCGGGATCGCCGAAGCGGGCGGCTGACGGCGGTAGTGGGACCGGCGCCGGAGGGCGCCGCCGCATGATTCGAATAACGAAACGAGCGAGACCGCATGAACGCAAGCGCGGCCCGCGAGGCCGACTTCATCACACGCGACGGCGAAGCGCCGTTCTATCGTCACGGGCCCGCGACGGGTCCGCGCTGCCGTGGTGCGATCGTGCTGCTGCATCGCGGCCACGAACATTCTGCGCGCGTCGCGCACCGCATCGACGAGCTCGACCTGCCGGACTTCGCGTTCTTCGCGTGAGAGGCGCGCGGCCACGGCCGCTCGCCCGGCGCGCGCAGTGCGCTTGACGCCGGCGCGCGTCGGTCAGCCATCCGTGACCGGCCCGGACGGCCGCGGCTCGCGGTGGCCAAGCGGGTCATGCGTGCGCCGCCCGCTGCGTCCGCGTGCGCTTCACCGCGTACATCGCCTGGTCCGCGTGCTCGATCAGCGCGTTCATGTCGGTGCCGTCGTCAGGCAGTATCGCGACGCCGACACTGACGCCGAGCCGCAGCGGATGCCCCTCGAATTCGAACGGCTCGCCGACCTGCCGGGCGAGCCGTGCGCGTTGCGCATCGACGTCGTCGCGGCTGCCGATGTCCGGCAGGATCACCGCGAACTCGTCGCCGCCCACGCGCGCGACCGTATCCGAGCGCCGCACGGCGCGCTGCATCCGCGTGGCGATCGCACGCAGCGCGGCGTCGCCCGCGCGGTGGCCGTAGCCGTCGTTGATCGGCTTGAGCCCGTCCATATCGATGTTGAGGATGCCGAGCCGGCCGTTCGCGCGCAGCGCCGTATGCATCGACTGGCGCAGGCGGTCGTAGAACAGCGCGCGGTTCGGCAGGCCGGTGAGCGCGTCGTGCGTCGCGCGCAGGTACAACTCGTTGGCCTCGTTGCGCGCCGCATGGAACATCGCGGCGGCGATCAGGTCGGCCGTGAGCCGCAGCGTCCCGGCATCGGCGGCCGAAAAACCGTCGAGGTCCGGCGACATCACCTTCAGCACGCCGACCGTCGTGTCCGCATGGGTGAGCGGCATCACCAGCATCGAGCGCAGCCCCACGCGGCGGCACGCATCGCGGTCGACGCGGGGGTCGGATTCCGAATCCTTGCAGTGCAGCAGTTCGCCGCGCGTCACGCACAGGCCGGACAGGCTGCCCGAGCGGCGCAGCCGCAGCCCGAGCATCCCGGCGGCGGAGCCTGACGCGGCGCGGTACACCATGTCGTCGCCTTCGGCGAATTCGACCGCCGCGCCGCTCGCGCCCGTGAGCTGCGGCACCTGCTCGGTCACGTAAGCCATCACACTGCCGAGGTCGAGGCCGAGTTTCGCGATCTCGGTTTGCGCGGCGATGATGCGCAGCAGCGTGTCGGGGGACGGAGTGGCGGTGTCGACGATTTGATCCAAGTCAGTTTTCCAGGAAGAAAGCACAGCGCGCGGTCCGAGCTTGCGGTAGCATACGCGCCGCTCACGCGGCAGCGCGTTCCGGGCGGCCCGCAACGGGCCGCCGCCGGCATCCGGCCGGTTACCCGGGGCGCCGGGCCGTCGGTTCGGCGGCGCCGGCAGTATGCCGGTCGGTCCGGCCGGCAGCAACGGTGTAACTCTTGCCATTCCATCGCGACGCGCAGCATTTCCGACCGGATTGAGTTGTTTTTCGCTTCGTCAGCACGAATCAGGGCGAGTTTTGTCTTGATTTTGAGATAGTGTGATGAATGTGCGAGCGCCGGTGCCAGGTGCGCGCTGTCCGATGAGCCGGCAGCGAAATGATTCGCCGTGTTGTTTCGATAAATGCATTCAGGCCAGACTTTGAGGGGAAGCAGTGGGGATGTGCACTCACGGGCATAGCTGCTTTGCGCGCGTCGGTTGCGGCGCGCTTGATGACCGGACGATCGTGACGATTCGGGGCCGCGCATGAAGCCGGCCGCGTCGCTGTTCGTCCTGTCGGTCGCCACGTTCGGCGCGTTCCATGCGGCCGCGCTGGCGGCCGCGCCCATGCCGGCTGCGGCCGCTTCGGCGTCAGCCGGCAGTCAGGCCGTGCCGGTGCTCGCCAGCGGCGCGGCCGTGCCGCCGCTCGCGGCCATGCCGAGCGCCGCCAGCGCGGCGTCCGCCGGCCTGCCCGCGACGACCGTGCACCTGCCGTTCGCGTCGCTCGGCGCGTTCGATCCGGTCCACCTGCGCGGCGCCGACGACGCGCGCACGATCAATGCGGGCGTGCGGCTCGACCGCGTGGTCACCGGCGCGCGGCTGCGCCTGACCTACGCGTATTCGCCGTCGCTGGTCTTCCCAATGTCGCACCTGAAGGTGTCGATGAACGGCGAGGTGGTCGCGACCGTCCCGTTCGACGCGACGCGCGCGGGCCGCACGGTCACGCAGGACATCCCGATCGATCCGCGCTACTTCTCCGATTTCAACCAGATCGGCCTGCGCCTGATCGCGCATTACACACTCGACCACTGCGAGGATCCGTCGAGTTCGGCGCTGTGGGCCGACGTGAGCCCGACGAGCGAACTCATCCTCGACGAGTCGCCGGTGCGCTTGCCGAACGATCTCGCGCTCTTGCCCGCGCCGTTCTTCGACCGGCGTGACAACGGGCTCCTGCGGCTGCCGTTCGTGCTGCCTGCGTCGCCCGACTCGGCGACGCTGCGCAGCGCCGGCGTGCTCGCGTCGTGGTTCGGCGCGCAGGCCGACTACCGGCAGGCGCGCTTCCCGGTTGCAGCGACGCTTCCGGCCGACGACCAGGCGGTGGTGGTCGGCACGGCCGCGACGTTGCCGGCCGGCCTCGCGCTGCCGTCGGTCAACGGCCCGTTGCTCGCCGTCGCCGACAACCCGGCCGCGCCGGGCCGCAAGCTGCTGATCGTGACGGGCCGCACGGCCGCCGAGGTCGACGACGCGGTCGCGGCGCTCGTGCTCGGCCGCGCGGCGCTGTCCGGCCCGGCGGCGACGGTCGCGCACGTGGATCTCGGCGCGCCGCGCAAGCCGTACGACGCACCGCGCTGGCTGCCGGTGAACCGGCCGATCGCGTTCCGCGAATTGGTGTCGGATCCGCGCGAACTCGAAGTGCGCGGCACGTCGCCCGACGCGATCCGGCTGAACCTGCGCGTGCCGGCCGATCTGCATTCGTGGAACGGCTCGGGCGTGCCGATCACGCTGCGCTATCGCTACACGGCGCCGACCGTGCAGGACAACTCGACGCTCGCCGTCGAGATCAACGAACAGCTCGTGAAGTCTTACCGGCTCGGGCCGGCCCACGCGGAAGACGCGCGCGGGCGCATGCAACTGCCGCTGCTGTCGGTGCCGGAAGGGCGCGTGACGAGCGATGTCGACATCCCGGCGTTCCGCGTCGGCAGCGGCAACCAGCTGCAATTCCGCTTCACGCTCGATTCGCAGAAGACGGGGCTCTGCTCGAGCACCGCGACCGAGCCGCAGCGCGCGGCGATCGATCCGGATTCGACGATCGACTTCTCGCACTTCGTCCATTACGCGCAATTGCCGAACCTGGCGTTCTTCGCGAACAGCGGTTTCCCGTTCACGCGCTTCGCCGACCTGTCGCAGACGGCGGTCGTGATGCCGGACCGGCCGTCGCCGCAGGAACTGGAAGCCTACCTGACGATGCTCGGCCACATGGGGCAGTGGACCGGCTTCCCGGCGTTGCGCGTGCAGGTCGCGCGGCCCGGCGACGTCGCCGCGCTCGCGGGCCGCAAGGACCTGCTCGTGATCGACGGCTCGCCCGCGTCGCCGCTGCTGTCGCACTGGCGCGCGGCGTTGCCGCTGTCGATCGACCAGCAGGCCGGCACGGGCGCGACGCGTGTCGCGTTTTCGGTGAAGGAGCGCTGGCGCAACGGCATCGGCATGGCCGACGGCGGCGCGCATATCGAACAGACGGGCTCGCTCGCGGCGCTGGCCGGGTTCGAGCTGCCGGGCAGCCATGGCCGCAGCGTCGTGGCGCTGACGGCGACCGACCAGACGCGTCTTGCCGACCTGCTCGACGTGTTCGAGAAGCCGGGCCTCGTGTCGCAGCTGCAGGGCGACCTCGCGCTGGTGCGGCCGGGGCAGGTCGACAGCCTGCGCGTCGGTGAGCCTTACGTGGTCGGCTTCGTGCCGTGGTACGCGCGCGTCTGGACGCACGCGGCGCAGCACCCGGTGGTGCTCGGCGTGGTCGGCGTCGTCGCGGGGCTGCTGCTCGCGCTCGGCGTGTTCAGCGTGCTGCAGAGAATCGCCGCGCGCCGACGGGGGATGTAACGGATGGCGTGGGCATTCGCAAGGCGACGGGCAACGCAGCCGGCGCGGCGGGTCGGCACGACGCTCGTGCTGGCCGTCGCGGCTGCGTGCGCGGCGACCGGCGGCGCCGGGCGCGCGCAGGCCGCGCAAAGCGGCGCGGCCGACGTGCGGTGCGGCGCGGCGTGGCCGCGCTGGGACGCGTTCAAGCGCGATTTCGTGTCGGCCGACGGCCGGGTGATCGACGTCGGCTCGGCGGATTCGCGCACGGTATCGGAGGGGCAGGCGTATGGACTGTTCTTCGCGCTCGTCGCGAACGACCGGCACACGTTCGACACGATCCTCGCATGGACCGAGAACAACCTTGCACAGGGCGACCTGAGCGCCCGTCTGCCGGCGTGGCTGTGGGGCCGCGCGCCGGACGGCGCGTGGCGCGTGCTCGACGCGAACGCGGCGTCGGATGCCGACCTGTGGATCGCGTACACGCTCGTCGAAGCCGGACGGCTGTGGCACGAGCGCAGCTACACCGCGCGCGGCGCGCTGCTCGCGAAGCGCGTGCTCGACGACGAGACGGCCAGCGTGCCGGGCCTCGGCCTCACGCTGCTGCCCGGGCCGACCGGCTTCAGGCTGGCCGACGGTCGATGGCGCGTGAACCCGAGTTATTCGCCGCCGCAGGTGATCCGCGGGCTCGCCGCGCGCCTGCCGGACGATCGCCGCTGGTCCGCGCTCGCGGCCAGCACCGGCCGCGTGCTGCTCGACACCGCACCGAAGGGCTTTGCGCCGGACTGGGCGTTGTATCGCGCCGGTGCCGGCTTCGCGCCCGATCCGCAGACCCACGCGGAAAGCGCCTACAACGCGATTCGCGTGTATTTGTGGGCCGGCATGCTCGATCGCGCCGATCCGCTCGCGGCACCGCTGCTCGCGCGCTTCGCGCCGTTCGCCGATCACATCGCCGCGCATGGCGCGCCGCCGGAGAAGGTCGACACGACAACCGGCGTCGCGGGGCCGAACGACGGCAATGGCGGCTTCTCGGCGGCGGCCGTGCCGTTCCTCGACGCGCGCGGCCAGCATGCGCTCGCCGATGCCCAGGTGGCCCGTGTCGACGCGCTCGCGCGCCAGTCGGCGCCCGGCTACTACACGAGCGTGCTGACGCTGTTCGGCCTCGGATGGCGCGATGGCCGCTACCGGTTCGGCGCGGACGGGTCGCTCGATGCGCGCTGGGAGGGCCGGTCATGCGCAGGCCGATGAAGTCCACCGCGCGGCGTGTCGCGGGGCTTGCGTGGCTCGCGTCGTCGGTCTCTGCGGGGGTGCCGGCCGCCGTTGCCGTCGCGGCGACGAAACCCGTCGCGCCGAAAGTCGCGTCGGCGCCGGCTTCGGCCGCTGCGTCCGCTTCGTCCGCTTCGTCCGATGCCCGGCTTCAGCTCGCGACCGCCCGCATGTGGGGCGCCAAGCATCGCGACGACCTCGCGCGGGACGCACTGCGCAAGGGACTCCTGATCGCGCCGGACGATCCCGAACTGCTCGCGGAACAGGTGCGCGTGCTGCTGCGGCTCGGCGACGCGCAAGGTGCGCAGGCCACGCTGGCACGCCTGCAGGCGCGCGCGCCCGCGGCGCCCGACACGCGCCGCGCGGCCGACGAATACCGCGTCGCGACGAGCGGCCGCGGCGAGATGGCGCAGATCCGCCTGCTCGCGCGCAGCGGCCGCGCCGACGAGGCGGCCCGGCGGATCGTCGCGCTGTTTCCGAACGGTGCGCCGTCCGGTGCGCTCGGCGCCGAGTACTACCAGATCGTCGCGAACGCGCCTGGCGGCCGCGAACCGGCGATCGCCGCGCTGCGCCGCGCGGTCGCGGCCGACCCACAGGATTCGAGCGCGGCGCTGGCGCTCGCGCGGCTCCTGAACCAGCGCGACGACACGCGTGCGGAGGCCAACCGCATCGCGTGGTCGCTCGCGAAGCGGGGCGACGCCGATCATACGGAAGCGATGGCCGTGTGGCGGCGCGTGCTGCAGTCCGCCGGCACCGATCCCGCCTATCTCGACGCATTGCATGCATATCTCGCGCTCGTGCCGGACGACACCGAATTCCGCGATCGTGTCGGCGCACTCGACCGGCAGCGCGACG
Organism: Burkholderia sp. Bp9004; assembly: GCF_003858025.1. Classification (NCBI taxonomy): domain Bacteria; kingdom Pseudomonadati; phylum Pseudomonadota; class Betaproteobacteria; order Burkholderiales; family Burkholderiaceae; genus Burkholderia; species Burkholderia sp. Bp9004. Next base: position 28,744 of record NZ_QTQD01000022.1, read on the forward strand.
CGCAGCGGCTGCTTGAGCGCGATCCGGGCTACATCGCGCAACAGCGTGGCTTGCAGGCGCTCGCGCGCGGCGACCTGGCCGGCGCCGATCCGCTGCTCGCGCGCGCCGCGCAGGCGCGTGCGGGCGACGCCGATGCGGTCGGCGGGCTCGGCCTGCTGCGTCTGCGCGAAGGCCGGCACGACGAAGCGCGCGCGCTGTTTACGCGCGCCGCGGCGCTGTCGACCGACCAGCGCGGCAAGTGGCAGAGCCTCGCACGCACCGCGCAGTTCTGGGGGCTGATCGCGCAGGGGCGCGCGGCGGCGTCGGCCGGACGGCCGCAGGATGCCGAGCGCGCGGCGCGCGCCGCGCTCGCGATGCAGCCCGACAGCCCGGACGCGAAGCTGCAGCTTGCCGATGCGCTGCTCGCGCAGCGCGACTGGGCGCGCGCGGAGCCGTTGCTGCGCGAGTTGCTCGCCGCACGTTCGCCGAATCTGTCGGCGGTGCGCGGCACGGCGACGCTGTACGAGAACACCGGCCGCGCGGATCGAATCGGCCCGCTGCTCGACGCGCTGCAGAGCCGCGTGACGGGCCGCGACGACCGCCGCGCGCTCGACGGCTTGCGCGCCGACCTGCTCGCGAGCGAGGCCCGCGCGCTTGCGGACAAGGGCGAACGCGGGCCAGCCGCGCAACACTACGAAGCGGCGGTGCGCGCGGCGCCCGATGCGCCGTGGACGCGTTTCGCGCTCGCCCGGTTGTATCGCGACATGGGGCTGCCGCAGCTCGGCCGCACGGTGATGGACGACGGGCTCGCGCAAAGCGACACGCCCGAGATGCGCTATGCGACCGCGCTGTATCGCAACTCGCTCGACGACATCGCGGGCGCCCAGGCCGCGCTTGCGGGCGTCGATGACGCGCAACGCTCGGACGGCATGCGTGCGCTCGCGCGCAAGCTCGACGCGGAAAGTTCGTTGGCCGGCGCGCGCGGCGCGCTCGGCCGTGGCGATCGTGCGGCCTTCGCCGCGTCGCTCGCACATGCGCAGGCGAGCGCGCCGGACGATCCCGACATGCTGGCCGCGATCGGCGCGCAGTGGATCGACGCGGGCGAACCCGAGCGCGGCCTCGCGCCGCTGCGCGACTGGATCGCCGCGCATCCGCACGAGGCCGATCCCGACGTGCGCTTGCGCTACGGCGACCTGCTCGGCAGCGCGGGGCGCGACGACGCGCTCGCCGCGTGGCTCGACGCGCTGCGCCGCGAGCCGGCGCTGACGCCGGCACAGACCGCGCGGATCGAGGACCAGTCGCTGCGGCTCGTTCTGCGGCGGACGGACGACGCGATCGCGCGACGCGACTATGCGCGCGCCCGCACGCTGCTCGAGCAGGCGAGTCCGGCGGGACGCGCGGACAAGCGCTACGCACTTGAACTGGCCGACCTCGAACGCGCGCAGGGCCATTACGACGCGGCACGCGATGCGCTCGCGCCGGTCGTCGCGCGCACGCCGGACGATGCCGATACGCAGCTCGCGCTCGCGCGCATCGACGAGGACAGCGGCCACCGCGCGGCCGCGCTCGCACGCGTGCAGGCCGTGCTCGCGCGTACGCCGGACGACGACGTCGACACGCGGCTGTCGGTCGTGCGCCGCCTGAACGCGCTGCGCCGCGCGGACGATGCCGCGCAGGTGATCGACCCGCTGCAGGCCGCGTACCCGGCACGTGCCGACGTGACGGTCGCGGCGGGGCGCGTGGCCGAGGCGCAGGGCCGCTACGACGATGCCGCATCGCTGTACCGGCTGTCGCTGTCGCAGGAGCGCACGAGCGGCGTGAGCCCGGGCCGCGACGGCCGCACGCCCGCGCAGGCCGCATTCGCGGATCTCGCACAGCGGCGCGATCCCGAGATCGAGATGGGCTGGCTGCCCGCGTACAAGTCGGGCGACGAGGGGATTTCCGCGTACCGCGCGCAGCAGGTGCCGATCTACATGCAGCTGCCGGTGCGCTACGACGGGCATGCGTTCCTGCAACTCGACACCGTGCATCTGGACGCCGGCACGCTCGATACGAGCGACCCGAACGCGTATTCGCTGAAGACGTTCGGGACCTACGCGGCGCTCAACACGCCGATCGGGCTGCCCGCGCCGTTCGCCGCGAATCCGTCGGCCGCCGCGTTGATCGCGCATCCGCCGGGCGACCTGCATCAGCCGATGACGGGCGTCGCGCTCGGCGCCGGCTATCTCACGGACGCATGGCGCGTCGATCTCGGCACGTCGCCGCTCGGCTTCCCGGTGCATTACCTGGTCGGCGGCGTACGCTATCGCTTCGACGCGGGGCCGGCGAGCTTCAGCGTGAACGCGTCGCGCCGGCCGGAGACGAGCAGCGTGCTGTCGTATGCGGGGATGCGCGATCCGTGGACCGGGGCGGTATGGGGCGGCGTGCGTCGCGATGGCGTGAACCTGCGCGGGTCGGTCGACGTCGGGCGCGTGAACCTGTTCGCCGAACTCGGCGCGGGCGTGCTGTCCGGCCGCAACGTCGAGCGCAACGCGGAAGTGACGCTGCGCTCGGGCTTCACGGTGCCCGTGTACGAACGGGCGACGATGAAGGTGAGCACGGGGCTCGTCGGCAATGCGTGGCACTACGCGCAGAACCTGCGTTACTACACGTATGGGCAGGGCGGTTACTACAGCCCGCAGCGCTACCTGTCGCTCGGCGTGCCGATCGAGTGGGCAGGGCGGCGCGACGCGCTGTCGTGGGACCTGACCGTCACGGCCGGGATCTCGAACAGCTACGAAAAGGATTCGCTGTTCTACCCGACCCTCGCGAACCAGCGTGCCGCGCAGGAGGCGGCGGGGCTCGTCTACGCGAGCAGTTCGACACGTGGCGTGTCGTTCTCGTACGGCGTGAACGGCATCGTCGAATATCGCGTGAATCCGCACCTGAGCGTCGGCGCGCAACTGCACGTCGATCGGTCGCACGACTATGCGCCAAGTTCGGCGCTCGTGTACCTGCGCTATGCATTCGACGCACGCGCGGAGCGCAGCTGGCTTGTCACGCCGACGCCGGTGCGGCTTTATTCGGATTACTAGGGGAAGCGCGTGAATACGGAAATCGATGCAACCCGTCCCGCGCTCGGCGCCGCCGGCCTGCTGGGCCGCCTGCGCGCGCTGCTGCGCACCGGGCGGCCCGGCGGCCGCACCGGCCCGCTGAGCCGGCTCGCGATCGACGGGCTGCCCGATGCATGGACGCAGCTGGAAGCGGGCGGCCTGTACACGATCTATGCCGCTGCCGGCACGCCGGCGTGCGACGCGCTGGTGTGGGAAAGCGCGCGGCAGTCGCGCACGCGCGACGTGACGGTCGTGCTGTCGCGCGACGCGGCGCGCGTTGCCGCGCAGATGGCGTCGCGCGGTTTCGCGGGCGGCGCGCAGCCGGCGGGCTGGCCGCGTAACCTGAACGTGCTGGCGATGCCGCCCGCGCATGAGCCGGCCGGCGGCGATGCCGCGCGCGAACCGGGTGCGCCGCGCCGTGCGGTGCCCGCTCCGTTCGCACGGCTCACCGGCGGCTTGCGCGCGATGAAGCGCTACGGCTTTCGTGCGCGCTCGCTGTATTTCATCGAAGGCGCGCAGCGCTGGTTCAGCTGGGCCGATCCGGCGGCGCTCGCGGAAGAGGCACATGCGCTCGCCGACTGGTGCCGCACGCACCGGATCGCGCTGGTGCTGCTGGTCGATCCCGAGATCGTGCGCACCGGCGCGGACCCGGATACCGACGATCCGCCGCTCGTGCGCGATGCGAATCGCGCGCCGCGCAGCGGCTTTCACGCGGTGTGCTCGGGCGTCTCGCAGCTGCAGCGCACGCATGGCGAGCTGCTGTGGGTCGTCGATTTCTGGCGTGCCGGCGACACGCTCGCGGCCGGTGAAGTGCGGCCGCTGCGTTTCGCGCCGAGCGGTCGGCTCGCGGCGATCGTCGACGGCGGCGCCGCCGAGCCGTCGCGCCGCATGAAGCTCGCGATCGACGAGGATCGCGTCGTCGTCAGCCGCGCGGCGCTCGACGAAGCGAGTCGCGTACCCGCCGGCTGGGAAATCGTCGACGACAATGCGGCGGTCGTCGCCGCCTGTGCGCATGCGCAGGCCGCGACCGCGGTTCTGGCGTTCCGCACGCACGCGCAGCTCGAGGCGCTGTGCGCGGCCGTTCACACGCTGCGCCGGCAATCCGGCGGTGCATTGAAGATCGCCGTCGTCGAACGCGGGGAGGTGCTGCGCCAGCAGTTCGAGATGCTCGTGCTGAGCGTCGGCGCGAACCGCGTCGTCGCGCGCGACCTGCCGGTGTCGCGGATGCACGCGGCCGTGAACGCGCTGCGCGGGCAGCTCTATGCGCGGCCCGTCGCGGCCGACTATCGTGCGGCGCTCGCGGCCGCGCTCGGCGATTCGGTGCTGGGCTACCTGCCGGTCGGCGCCTTCTGCCTGCGGATTCGCGCGGTGCTCGATCGCGGCGCCGTGCTCGCGTTGCCGCATACGCTCGCGAAGATCGCGCTGCTGCCCGGCGTGTCGCACGTCGATGCGCTGCGGCACTGCCGGCCGCGCCGCGCGGGCGATGTCGTGACCGCCGATGCCGGACACCTGTACGTGTTCCTGTTCGCGTGCGAGCCGGCCGATGCCGATGACGCGCTTGCACGGATCTTCGACGTGCCGGTCGATACGCTGTCCGATCGCGTCGTGTGTCTCGGGCAGGGCAGCATCGACACCGAGCTCGATGCGCTGAAGACCGAGAACCGGCGCGCGCCGATCGCCGACTACAGCGACCTGTTCGCGACGGTGAAGCGGGCCGGTGCGGCGCGCGCGCCGGTCGAACGCGCGGGGGATGTCGCGACGCCCGCTGAACCGGACGCCGAAGTCGCAGCGACCGGGACGGTCGACGAGCATGCCGATGCGCCGCCGCACGCCGACGACGCAACGCCGGCCGCCGATGCGCGGGCACCGTCCGCCGAATTTCCCGTCGCGCGCACGCGCGGCGCCACCCGCAGTGCGATGCCGCTGCGCAAGCCGGAGGGCGCATGATCGCCGAACTCGTCATCGGATTCGTTGTCGGCATCGCGATCGCGGTGCCGGTGTGGATCATCGCGCAGCACCTGGGCCTCGGCCGCGGCTTTCATGCGCCGCGCGGGCTGCACCGGCGCGACGCGGTGCCGTGCGAACTCGTGCCGGTCGCGCTGCGCGGGCGCCTGTTGCCCGAAGCCGGCCGTACCGACGAGGCCGCGCCATGAAGACGATCGCCGTCACGTCGACGACCGGCGGCGCGGGCCGCACGACGCTCGCGGGCGCGCTCGCGGTGCTGCTCGCGCGCCGCGGCCGGCCCGTCGTCGCGGTCGAGTTCGACGCGCAGAACCTGATGGGCGCGACGCTCGGTCTCGATACGCTGGCCGAGCACGGGCTCGCGCACAGCCTGCTCGGTGACGCGGGCGACGCCGCGCCGTGGCACGCGCATACGTGGCGCAATGCCGATGGCGTGCTGTTCGTGCCGTACGGGCAGGTCGACGCGGCGGGCGCCGCCGCCTGCGATGCGCGGCTCGCGGCCGATCCGGCCTGGCTGTCGCGCGCGCTCGACGAGATCGCGCTGCCGGCCGACGGTGTCGTGCTGGTCGACACCGCGCGCTATCCGTCGCCGCAGGCCGAGCAGGCGATTCGCCGTGCCGACCTGACGCTCGTCGTCGTGCCGCCCGAACCGGCCGCGTGCGCGACGGTCGCCGCGCGCCTCGATGCGTTGCGGGCTGGCGGCGGCGACCTGCAGATCGTCGTGAACCGGCTGAACCCGGCGCGCGACATGCAGCGCGATGCACTCGCGATGCTGCGCGCGGTCGCGGGGTCCGCGTCGATGCTCGAACAGCGGATTCACGTCGATGCGGCCGTGCCCGAGACGCTTGCGCGCGGCACCTGGATCTTCGACGACGCACCGTATTCGCAGGCGTCGCACGACCTGAACGGCGTCGCGAACTGGGTCGACACGTGGCTCGTGGCAGCCGCGGCCGGCCGCACGGGAGCGCGGCGATGAAGGCCGCGTTCGTGTCGCGCTGGCGCGCCGCGACCCGGCGTGCGACCGACTGGTGCGCGCGCGGGATCGGGCTGCCGGCCCAGCGCACACTGCTCGACTGGCTCGTGCGGCTGTTCTTCCATGCGCCGCCGCCCGGCCGGGCCGATCCCGTGGGCCGCCGGGCGCGCGTCGTCTTCCTGCGGCTCGCGCAGGAGTGGGGCGTGCTGCAGCCGCTGAGCCCGCGCGAATGGCTGTGGCGCGCGATCGTGCGCGCGCCGCGCGCGGCCGACGAGCGGCCCGCGCGCGATCCGCTCGCATGGTTCGACACGTTCGTCGTGCCGGTCTACGTCGCGGCGCGCGCGCTCGGCGCCCGCCTCGACGCGCTGCTCGGGCGCCTGCCGTGGGCGCGCTGGGGCGGCTGGCTCGACGCGCGCGCGCACGGCGTCGGCCGGCACCGCTGGCTTGCGCCGCTGCTGCTGATTGCCGGTGCGCTGATGTGGGCCGCGGCCGGGATGTCGCCGCTGATGCCCGGTGCGCAGTTCGCGTTTTTCGCGATCGTCGCGGTGCTGGCGCTGGCGCTGCGCCGCCTGCCGGGCCATCTGCCGACCCTCGCGCTCGCGTCGCTCGCGCTGCTCGCCACGGTCCGCTATGTGTGGTGGCGCACGACCCAGACGCTCGATTTCCGCAGCCCCGTCGAGGCGTTCGCCGGCTACCTGTTGTACGGTGCCGAAGCCTACACGTGGATGATCCTGCTGCTCGGCTTCATACAGACCGCATGGCCGCTCGATCGGCCGATCGTGCCGTTGCCCGACGATCCCGACAGCTGGCCGAGCGTCGACATCTATATCCCGACCTACAACGAGCCGCTGTCGGTCGTGAAGCCGACCGTGTTCGCGTCGCAGAGCATCGACTGGCCGACGGCCAAGCTGCGCGTGTACCTGCTCGACGACGGCCGCCGCCCCGAGTTCGAGGCGTTCGCGCGGGAAGCGGGAATCGGCTACCTGACGCGCGACGACAATCGCCACGCGAAGGCCGGCAACATCAACCGCGCGCTGCCGAAGACGCACGGCGAATACATCGCGATCTTCGACTGCGATCACGTGCCGACACGCTCGTTCCTGCAGACCACGATGGGCGTGTTCCTGCGCGATCCGAAGTGCGCGCTGGTGCAGACGCCGCACCATTTCTTCTCGCCCGATCCGTTCGAGCGCAACCTCGGCACGTTCCGCGAGATCCCGAACGAGGGCAACCTGTTCTACGGGCTCGTGCAGTCGGGCAACGACCTGTGGAACGCGACGTTCTTCTGCGGATCGTGCGCGGTGCTCAAGCGCAGCGCGCTGGAGGAGGTGGGCGGCGTCGCCGTCGAGACCGTGACCGAGGACGCGCACACCGCGCTCAAGCTGCATCGCCGCGGCTACACGTCGGCATACTTGCCGACCGTGCAGGCGGCCGGCCTCGCGACCGAGAGCCTCGCGGGCCACGTGAAGCAGCGTACGCGCTGGGCGCGCGGGATGGCGCAGATCTTCCGCATCGACAATCCGTTCCTCGGGCGCGGGCTCGGCCTCATCCAGCGGATCTGCTACGGCAATGCGATGCTGCATTTCTTCTACGGGATCCCGCGGCTCGTGTTCCTGACGATCCCGCTCGCATACCTGTTCTTCCACCTGTACTTCATCAACGCGTCGTCGATCGCGCTCGCGAGCTACGTGATCCCGTACCTGGTGCTCGCGAACGTCGCCAACTCGCGGATGCAGGGGCGCTATCGCCACTCGTTCTGGGCCGAAGTCTACGAATCCGTGCTCGCGTGGTACATCGCGCTGCCGACCACCGTCGCGTTCTTCAGCCCGAAGCACGGCAAGTTCAACGTGACCGACAAGGGCGGCAAGATCGACGAAGGTTACGTCGACTGGTCGACGTCGAAGCCGTACCTCGTGCTGTTCGCGCTGAACGTGCTCGCGATCGCGGCCGGCCTGTGGCGGCTCGTGGCCGACCAGGGCGACGAGGCGTCGACGATCCTGATCACGCTCGGCTGGACCGTCTACAACCTCGCGATGCTCGGCGCCGCGCTGGCCGTCGCGCGCGAGACCAAGCAGGTGCGCGTCACGCACCGGATCGCGATGCGTGTGCCGGCGACGCTGCTGCTCGCCGACGGGTCGACGGCGGCTTGTTTCACCAGCGACTACTCGACCGGCGGGCTCGGCCTCGAAGCGGTGCCGGGGCTGCCGCTCGCGGTCGGCGACACGCTGACGGTGTGCGTGACGCGTGGCGACCGGCCGTTCCCGTTCCCGGTGCGCGTGAGCCGCGTGACACCGACACATGTCGGCGTGAGCTTCGAGGCGCTGACGCTCGAGCAGGAGCGCCAGCTCGTGCAGTGCACGTTCGGCCGCGCGGACGCGTGGCTCGACTGGCACGCGGGCGCGCGCACGGACACGCCGCTGCGCGGGCTGAAGGAAGTGCTGCGCGTGGGCCTGGACGGTTACGTACGAATGTGGAAGGGCGCGGCGCGCGGCGTGCAGTCGATGCTGGCGCCGAAGCTCGATCGGGCGCGCGACTGACGCGCCGCCCATCACGGAGTGGTTTAGATGACGTTCTGGAATCTGTATTTCATCCTGAAGTTCGCGCTGTTCGCGACCGGCCACCTGCAGCCGCTGTGGCTCGCGAACCTCGCGTTCGCGCTGGCGCTCGCGGCGAGCGCGCCGATCCGGCGGCGCGCGTGGCGCATCGTGCGACAGCTCGTCGCGATCGCGATCGCGGTGCCGCTTCTCGCGCGCGAAATGCATGCGCCGCCGCTCGCACGCCTCGCCGAAGCCGCGCGCGAGGTCGCCACGTTCCGCCTCGACTACTGGATGGAGCTGCTGCCGCGCCTGTTGCCGCCGGTGCTGGTGCTGACGGTCGCGGGCGTGCTGATCGTCTATTTCGTCGTCAACCGCTGGGTGCGTGTCGCGACCTTCGTGCTGGCCGCGCTGATCGTGATGCCGCTGTGGCAGGCCGGCAACGGGCTGATGGCGCGCGTCGTCGCGCCGCTTCCGCAGCAGGCCGATGCGACGGGCGCGCGCGCCGGCCAGCCCGAGGATCACAACGCGGCGCTCGCGACGTTCCGCGCGCAGGAATCTCAGCGCCAGGTCGCGTTCGGTCATCTCGGCAACGACTCGGCCGCGCAGTTCGACGTGATCGTGCTGCATGTCTGCTCGCTGTCGTGGGACGACCTCGACGCCGCGAAGGTGCGCAACCATCCGATGCTGAGTCACTTCGACTACCTGTTCAACAACTTCAGCACGGCCGCGAGCTACAGCGGGCCGGCCGCGATCCGCGTGCTGCGCGCAAGCTGCGGGCAGGAAGCGCATGCGGACCTCTACAAGGCCGCCCCCCAGCAGTGCTATCTGTTCTCGCAGCTCGCGTCCGCCGGCTACACGGTGCAGTCGCTGCTGAACCACGACGGCCACTTCGACAACTTCCTGCAGGTCATTCACGACAATATCGGCGTGCCCGACGCGCCGATGATCTCGAACGCCGCCGCCCCGGTCGCGATGCATGCGTTCGACGGTTCGCCGATCAAGGACGATTACGGCACGCTCGCGAACTGGTACGCGCAGCGCGCGTCGGTGCCGGGCCCGGTCGCGCTGTACTACAACACGATCAGCCTGCACGACGGCAACCGCGTGGCGGGTAGCGCGCTGACCAGCATCGATTCGTATCCGCAGCGCGCGACCAAGCTGATGAACGACTTCGACCGGCTCGCCGACCTGATCGCGCAGTCGGGCCGGCGCGCGGTGATCGTGTTCGTGCCCGAGCACGGCGCCGCGCTGCGCGGCGACAAGAACCAGGTCGCGGGCCTGCGCGAGATTCCGACGCCGCGCATCGTTCACGGGCCGGTCGGCGTGCGGCTCGTCGGTTTCGCCGGCAATCACGGCACGACGACCGTGATCGACCAGCCGACGAGCTTTCTCGCGCTCGCGCAGCTGCTGTCGAACCTCGTGTCGAACAGCCCGTTCAAGCCGGGCGCGACGCTCGCGCAATATGCTGCCGACCTGCCGCGCACGCGGATGGTCGGCGAGAACGAAGGCACGGTGACGATACAGACGAGCGCCGGCTATGCGGTCAAGACTCCGGACGGCGTATGGATCGACGAACAGTAAACATCGGCGAAGGCGACGACGATCGCCTGTCGCAACCGAACGACGTGCTCGGCCTCGCGCGGCACTTGCCCGCGCTGGACCCGGCACGCTACGTCGACGAGCAGGCGCGGCGCGCGTTCGTCGAATCGCTCGACCGCTGGCCGGTGCTGGCGAAGCTGATGGGATTGAAGCGGTAAACGCGACGCGGCCGGCGTGAAAGCCGGCCGCGTCGCATCGATGAGCCGACTGCTGCCGGCCTACTGCGCGCGGCGCGCCGGCTGGCGCGTCCACTCGTTTTCCTCACCGGGCACCTTGCCGAAGGTCTGCTCGGCCCACGCGTTGCGGGCCGCCTCGATTTTCGCGCGCTCGCTCGACACGAAATTCCATTCGATGAACCGCTCGCCCGGCAGGTGCGCACCGCCGAGCAGCATGACGCGCGCGCCGTTCCCGCTGGCGAGCGCGACGTTCGCGCCGGGTTCGAGCACGGCCATCGTCGCGGCTGCGAGCGGCGTGCCGTCGATCGTGAGGTCGCCGTCGACGAGATACACGCCGCGCTCGTCGTGTTCCGCATCGAGCGCGAGTTGCCCGCCCGCGGCGAATTCCGCATACGCATACAGCGTCGGCGAGAACACGGCGACGGGCGACGTGAGCCCGAATGCAGTGCCCGCGATCACGCGCACGCTCGCGCCGTCGCGCGTGAACGACGGCAGCGTGTCGGCCGCGTGATGCACGAACGCGGGCGCCGTGTCCTCGTGCTCGACCGGCAGCGCGACCCAGGTCTGGATCCCGTGCACGGGCTGTTCATGCGGGCGGTCCTCGTCGGGCGAGCGCTCCGAGTGGACGATGCCGCGCCCGGCCGTCATCCAGTTCACGTCGCCGGGCACGATCTTTTGCCGGAAGCCGAGGCTGTCGTGATGCATCAGCGTGCCGTCGAACAGGTAGGTGACGGTCGCGAGGCCGATGTGCGGATGCGGCAACACGTCGATCCCGCTGCCGGCCGGCAGCACGGCCGGCCCCATTTCGTCGAAGAAGATGAACGGACCGACGAGGCGCGCGGCGCGCGCGGGCAGCACGCGCCGCACGACGAGGTTGCCGATGTCGCTCTCGCGCGGCGTGAGCAGGGTCTTGATCGATGCGGACATGGTGGGTCTCTCGATTTCGGGGAGTCAGGCGATGGCCGTATCGATCGTGATCGGGTGCGTGAGGATCTTGTGCACCGGGCACGCGTTCGCGATCTGCAGCAGGCGCTCGCGCTGCTCGTCGGTCAGGTCGCCGTCGAGCGTGATGCGGCGCATGATCGTGCTGCCCGCGCTGCCTGATTCGTGCGCGAGCTTCACGTGGACTTCGGCGAGCGGCCAGCCCTTGCGTTGCGCGTACATCTTCAGGGTGATCGCGGTGCAGGCGCCGAGGCTCGACAGCAGCAGCGCGACGGGTGTCGGTGCGGTGTCGCCGCCGCCGAGCGACACGGGTTCGTCGGCGCGCCACTGATGCACGCCGTCGGTGAAATGGACCAGGTAATCGACGGAGCCGATGCTCGCTTCGACGGACAGTTCGCTCATTGCAATTCCATGTGGGGAAAGGGGAGACGGGCCGGCCAGGCATGGCCGGGCGTCACGGTTCGAGCAGGCGCTGCAGCCGCAGTTCCTCGAAATCCAGCTCGGATTCTATGCGGTGCAGCACCGCGTCGTCGACCCGGCCGTCGCGATGCAGGTCGAGCAGCGCGTCGCGCGACACGCCGACCAACTCGAGCTCGACGCGCAGCATCCGCGCGCGTACGTCCGCCGGTTGCGCGCCGTCGCGGTGCGCGTGCTCGTTGAACGCGACGCGGCTGCGGTATTCGGTCAGCAGCCGGTCGAGCGATGCACGTTCGAGGCCCGGGCCGCGCTGTTCGCGAGCATCGAGTTCGGCGAGCGCCGCCCCGAACGTGTACGCGCGCGCCGCATGCTCGGACATCGTGTGCCGCGCGGCCGGGCGCAGCTTCAGCACGCGGATCAGTGGCGCGAGCGTGCCGCCTTGCACCACCAGCGTCGCGATGATCAGCAGGAACGTGCTGAACAGGATCAGGTCGCGCCCGGGGAAGTCGTTCGGCAGCGCGATCGCGGCCGCGAGGCTCACGACCCCGCGCATGCCGGACCAGCCGAGCACGACGGCCTCGCGCCACGACCACGGCGCGTGGCCCGCGCGCGGCGTGCGCAGGCGGCCCGGCAGCCACATCGCGACGAACACCCACACGACGCGCGCGGCGATCGCGGCGGCCGTCGCCGGCAGAGCGACGCGCAGGCCGGCTATCAGCACCGCGCCTTCGTGGTTCACGCGCGCGAGGATCGCGTGCAGCGCGAGGCCGATCAGGATGAACACGAGCGCGTCGAGCACGAAGACGATCGCTTCCCAGGTCGCCTTCGCCTTGATCCGCATGTCGGCGTCGAACACGCGATGCTGGCGCACGCCGAGCACGAGGCCGCAGGTCACGACCGACAGCACGCCCGAGCCGTGCACGGCTTCCGCGATCCCGTAGCTGCCCCACGCCATCGCGAAGGTCACGACGATGCCGAGCATCGGCTCGCGCAGGCGCTGCAACACCCAGCACATCGCATGACCGCATGCGAGACCGACCGCGATGCCGATCAGCGTGAGCGAGAAGAACAGCCCGGTGGCGCTCGCAGTCGTGATGGTGACGGCGAGCGCGGCGGACACGGCCATCTGATACAGCAGCAGGCCCGACGCATCGTTGACGAGGCTTTCGCCTTCGAGCACCGCGACGAGCCGGGCGGGCAGCGGATGGCGCTGCAGGATCGCCTTCGCGGCGACCGCGTCGGGCGGCGACACGATCGCGCCGAGCGTGAAACACGCGGCCCACGGCAGCGCCGGATTGACCGCATGCACGGCGAGCGCGACCGCAACCGTCGTGAACGCCACCGCACCGAGCGCGAGCGACGCGATCGATCCGAGCTCGTGCCGGAATTCCTTCCATGCCGTATAGAAGCCGCTCGACATCAGCAGCGGCGGCAACACGGCCGCAAGCAGCAGCGCCGGGTCCATGTCGGGCACGCGCTTGCCGGCGACGGCCACCACGCAGCCGCCGAGCAGCAGCACGACGGCCGGTGGAATCGAGATCCGCTCCGCGAGCCACGTGAGCGCGCCGGCGCCGCAGATCAACAGCAGCAGGTAATGAAACAGTTCGACGTTGGTCATGAGCCTTGCATCACGACGGTTTGCGGTCGTTCGCGGCGCCGCCCGGCAGCGCGCCGAACATGTGCTGGCTGCATTGCGCATCGCGCCACGCGGTATTCAGCCGGTAGCCGGACAGCATCCGGCGCGCGAGCGGCAGGATCTGCTCGCCGGCCAGCATGCCGAGCAGGCCGAGGAGCGCGATGATCGGCGGCGCCGGAGAATTCACGCCGAGCGCGCCGTAGATGACACCGGCGAGGATGCCTGCGAACAGCGACAGAAAATACGGTTTCATGATGAAAATCGCTCGTGATAGGCTGATCGGGGGGCGAAGGGCGCGCCTTCAACGTGCTGGAAGCGTATCGGGTTTACGTGTGGAACAAAAGGGCGGATAGCCCTTGATGAGCCCCTTCTTTCGGAATTCGATCGATTCCATTTCTTGGGTGTTCGAGCCGCGGCTTTTCCGATTAAATGCCTGCAACCGGAAGACGCAGATCCGGGGTAACGCACAGCCGGCTCCTCTCGGTTTCCGATCGAGGCAAGCCTCCCACGATTCCTGTTCAAAGGATGATTCGCGCCATGCGCAACCCGAAGCTTGAAGTCCTCACCCCCCAGAACAGCCAGTTGATCTTCATCGACCAGCAGCCGCAGATGGCATTCGGCGTGCAGTCGATCGATCGCCAGACGTTGAAGAACAACGTCGTCGGGCTCGCCAAGGCCGCGAAGGCATTCAACATCCCGACCACGATCACGACCGTCGAAAGCGACAGCTTCTCGGGTTACACCTATCCCGAACTGCTCGACGTGTTCCCGAACCAGAAGACGCTCGAACGCACGTCGATGAACTCGTGGGACGACCAGAAGGTGCGCGATGCACTGGCCGCGAATGGTCGCAAGAAGGTGGTCGTCTCGGGCCTGTGGACGGAAGTCTGCAATACGACGTTCGCGCTCTGCGCGATGCTCGAAGGCGACTACGAGATCTATATGGTGGCCGACGCGTCGGGCGGCACGTCGAAGGACGCGCACGACTTCGCGATGCAGCGGATGATCCAAGCCGGCGTCGTGCCCGTCACCTGGCAGCAGGTCGCGCTCGAGTGGCAGCGCGACTGGGCACGCCGCGAGACGTATGACGCCGTGATGGCGATCGCGAAGGAACATTCGGGTGCGTACGGCATGGGCGTCGACTACGCGTACACGATGGTCCACAAGGCCGCGCAGCGCACCGCGACGCGGCACGAGTCGATCCCGGCCGTGCCGGCGAAGTAACGGGCGCGGGCCGCCCGTTCAGACGGGCGGCAGTGCCCACGGCGCGTGCGACAGATGTTCGACGAGGAAGTCGAGCAATGCCGTCACGCGCGCGGCACGCAGCATGCCGGGTGGCGTGACGAGATTGACGTTGATGTCGGCGATTTTCCAGTCGTGCATGACTTCCTCGAGCTCGCCGCTTTGCAGCGCATCCCACACCAGGAACGTCGGCTGCAGCGCGAGACCGTGGCCTGCAAGCAGCGCGGGGCCAATGACGTCGGCGTTGTTGGTGCGGATGCGGCCGCGCACGGGTATGCCGATTTCGTCGTTCGACGCGGCGTGGCGAAAGCGCCAGTAGTCGGGCGTCGGGATGTTCGTGTAGGTCAGGCACACGTGCTGGTCGAGTTCGCTCGGATGGGTCGGCCGGCCATGCCGGTCGAGATACGCAGGCGATGCGACGAGCGGCCGGCGCACCGCGCAGAGACGACGCGCCCGCAGCGAGGAATCGTTCAGCTCGGCGATCCGGATCGCGACGTCGAAACCGCCCGACACGATGTCGACGAAGTGGTCGGTCAGCACGAGGTCGATGTCGACGCGCGGGTAGCGTTCGAGAAACGCGGGCAGTACCGGCGCCAGGTGGCGCAGCCCGAACGACATCGGCGCGTTCACGCGCACGAGGCCGTGCGGTTCGAGCGCGTGCGCGGATGCCTCGCCCTCGATCAGCTCGGCGTCGGCGAGCAGCCGGATCGCGCGATCGCGCAGCAGTTCGCCGGTCGGTGTGAGCGACAGCTTGCGCGACGTGCGGTACAGCAGCATCGCGCCGAGGCGCTTTTCGAGGCGTGCGATCGCTTTCGACACGGTCGGTTGCGAGATGCCGAGCAGGTCGGCGGCCTTGGCGAACGAACCGGTCTCGGCGACGCGCGCGAAGATGGCCCAGGCTTCGAGATCGGGAAGATGTTGCATGGCTGGAGAGCGTGGCGGCGAAGTGAAGCGGACGGGGCGGCAACGGTTCGGGCCGCCGTCGCACGGCGTCCGGGCGGCAATGCGGCACATTCTAGTTCAGTCGGGAAGGGCGTATGGAATCGTATCTGGCTTCATTGGGCGCGGGCGTGCTGGTCGGCGTCGTGTACAGCGTGATCAAGGTGCGCTCGCCCGCACCGCCGTTGATCGCGCTGGTCGGGCTGGCCGGCATGCTGATCGGCGTGGCGGCCGTCGCACCGGTCCGTCACTGGCTCGGTTTCTGATTGCATCGAGGACATATTGATGAGCGCAATCGAGTCCCAACCGGACCTGATCCTTCACGACGGAAGGTTCACGACGCTCGACCGCGCAAACCCGTCTGCAGCCGCAGTGGCGATCACCGCTGGCCGCTTCGTCGCGATGGTCGTGGCGAACGATTTCTGGAACCGCTCGGGCGCCGAACATTTCATGGCGCTCAACAGCTTTTTCGAGCATCTTGAGTGATCGCGGCACTCGTGCTCGCGACCGTGCTCGACGATGCTCGGCAAACGGCCGGCGACGGCCCTGGGTGACCGGGATCGCCCGAGCCGCTGCACCATTTGATGAAACAACAAGGACATCCGTCATGAAAATCCTTCGTTCCGCGTTGCTGGCGCTTGCGGTTGCCAGCGGCCTCGTCGCCGCGCCTGCCGCGTTCGCGAAACCGCCCGTGCCGCCCGCCGTCGCGCCCACGGTTGCCGTCGGTCCGCAGTACGATACGACGCACGTGTGCGTGGCACCGGAAGACTTCGACCGCTTCACCGACAGCTTGATCGCGACGTTCGGCGGCAAGAAGTCGAAGCAGGGCGTGTTCCAGGTCACGCCGACACCGAGCCAGACGATGTCGCAGCTCGTGTTGACGCCCGTCGGCACGATCTCGGTGTTCGGCTTCAAGACGCCGATCCCGTATCCGTTCTGCGCGGAGCGCACTGGCTACCTCGTCACGGACATGGATGTCGCCGTGAAGTCGGCGCGCGAGCATGGCGCCGACGTGATCGTCGACACGTTCCCGGATCCCATCGGCCGCGATGCGGTCATTGCGTGGGCGGGCGGCGTGAAGATGCAGCTCTACTGGCATACGCAGGCGCCGAACTACGACGCGTTGCAGACGATCCCCGAGAACCGCGTCTACGTGTCGCCGCAAAGCGTACGCAAGTTCGTGCACGACTTCGTCAAGTTCTCGAAGGGCAAGGTGGTGTCGGACAACCTGCAGGCGCCGGGCATCGAGATCGGCCGGCCGAACGACACGTACCGCCGCATCCGCATCGAGTCGGGCTTCGGCAAGATGACCGTGCTCGTGACCGACGGCCATCTGCCTTACCCGTTCGGACGCGAGATGACCGGCTACGACGTGCCCGATCTCGCCGCGACGCTGAAGAAGGCCGAAGCCGCGGGCGCGACCGTGCTCGTGCCGCCGTTCACGGCGGATGGGCGCGACGCAGCACTCGTGCAGTTCCCGGGCGGCTATGTCGCCGAGATCCATGCGAGCGCCGCGCGATGAAGCACGAAGACACGCTCCTTGCCGCGGTGGCCGGCTTCGTCGATACGCTGAGCTTCGTCGCGCTATTCGGGCTGTTCACCGCACACGTGACCGGCAACTTCGTGCTGATCGGCGCGGGCATCGCGGGCTTCGGCCAGGGTGTCGTGCTGAAGCTCAGCGTGTTTCCCGCGTTCGTGTGCGGCGTGATCGCGAGCAGCCTGATCGCGCGGTCGATGTCCGGGCGGCCCGCCTGGCAGGGTGCGCGCGCGCTGCACGCGGTACAGGCCGTGCTGCTGCTCGGCTTCTGCGCGGCCGGCGTGTGGGCGACGCCCGTCACGCAGCCCGACGCGTTGCCGGCACTCGTGGCCGGCATTGTCGGTACGTTCGCGATGGGGGTGCAGAACGCGCATCCGCGCGTGATTCCGCGTGCGGGCGGCGTGCCGAATACGGTGATGACGGGCAACGTGACGCAGGCGATCCTCGATGTCGTCGACCTGCTGTCGGCCGGCACCGCAGACACCGCGCGCGCGGCGGCGCGGGCGCGCTTCGGCAAGATGCTGCCGGCGATCGTTGCGTTCGCGCTCGGCGCGGCGGCCGGTGCGCTCGGGTTCCGCCATGTCGGATTCCTGGCGCTGCTCGTACCCGTCGGCGTGCTTGCGATGCTCGCACTGTGTGCGGCGCAAGCGGCCGGACCGGCCACGCAGGAGCGCGCATGATCGCGCGGGAGCGGGGGAGTCAAGGGAGGCGCCACGGCCGCCGCTTCGAGCAGGCCGCGCGCTTGTCCATCGTCGCGGGCCTGCTGTTCGCGGGCGCCGACGCGGCGTTCGCGGAAACGGCGGCGACATCCACGTCGACTTCCACGTCGACATCGACACACGGTGACGCAACCGCTTCGACATGCACGGCGAAGCGGCCGACGGTGCTGTTCAACCGCTGGCAGGAAGACTGGTCGGTGCTGGCGAATCCGTGCGTGCCGCGCGCGCCGCTCGACGGGCTCAAATACATTCCGCTCGGCAATGATCCGGCCTCCTATCTGTCGCTCGGCGTGAACCTGCGCGAGCGGCTGGAGACCAACGACGCGCCGCTGTTCGGGATCGGCTCCGCGCAATCGGATACGTACCTGATCCAGCGCGTCGAAGTGCATGCCGATGCGCATCTGGGCCAGCACTGGCAGTTCTTCGTGCAGTTGCAGGACGACCGCGCATTCGGCAAGAACACGATCTCGCCGGTCGACAGGAACCCGCTCGATCTCGAACAGGCGTTCGCGACCTACACGGGCGCGCTCGGCGGCGGCACGTTCAAGTTCCGCGTCGGGCGGCAGGAAATGGCGTTCGACTTGCAGCGCTTCATTGCCACGCGCGACGGCCCGAACGTGAGGCAGGCGTTTGATGCAGTGTGGGCCGACTACGAATATCAGAAGTGGCGCTTCATCGGGTATGCGACGCAGCCCGTGCAGAACCGCACGATGTCAGCGTTCGATGACGTGTCGAACCGCGACCTCACGTTCAGCGGCGTGCGCTTCGAGCGGCAGTCGGTCGGGCCGGGGGATCTGTCCGGCTACTGGTCGCGCTACAACCGCAGCAACGCGCGTTTCCTCGATGCGAGCGGCCCCGAGCATCGCGACGTATGGGACTTGCGCTACACCGGCACGCAGGGCCGCTTCGACTGGGATCTCGAGACGATGCTGCAGACGGGGACGGTCGGTAACAACACGATCGGTGCGTGGGCTGTCGGCTCGATCGCCGGCTACAAGCTCGATGCGCCGTGGTCGCCGCGCATCGCGCTGCAGGTCGATGCGGCATCGGGTGACCGGCATCCGCACGATGGCCGCGTCGGCACCTTCAACCCGCTCTTTCCGAACGGTTATTACTTCACGCTGGCCGGCTACACGGGCTACTCGAACCTGATCCACGTGAAGCCGTCGGTGACGCTGAAGCCGTCGCCGAACCTGTCGCTGCTCGGTGCGCTCGGCTTCCAGTGGCGCGAGACCGCCGGCGACGCCGTCTATCAGCAGCCGAACGTCGCGGTGCCCGGCACGGCAGGCAAGGGCGGCCTGTGGACGGGGATGTACGTGCAGCTGCGTGCGGACTGGACGATCGCCGCGAACCTGATCGGCGCGGTCGAGGCCGTGCACTTCCAGGTCGGCGACGCGATCCGGCAGGCGGGCGGGCACAACGCGGACTACGCCGGCATCGAGCTGAAGTACGGCTGGTGACGCGGCCGCGCGGCACCGCGCGCGCATGAAAAAAGGGCGGCCCCGCGGGGCCGCCCTTCGTTCGTCCGGGCCGGCACCGCGGCCGGCCCGTTCGCCGCGATGGCGTTACAGGTTCGGCGACAGCGCGAGCGCGTTCGTCAGGTCGCCCATCGGCTGCGCGCCGTTCGCCTTCAGCGCGTCGTCGCGCTGCTGCAGGCCCGCGAGGCGCGGCAGCGAGAAGCGACGCGTGATGAAGCGCAGGATCGAACCCGTGTCGTACTGCGTATGGTCCACGAAACCCTTCTTCGCGAACGGCGACACGATCAGCGCCGGAATGCGGGTGCCGGGGCCCCAGCGATCGCCGCTCGGCGGCGCTGCGTGATCCCAGAAGCCGCCGTTTTCGTCGTACGTGACGACCACGACCATGTTCTTCCATTGCGGGCTGGCCTGCAGGTGCGCGATCACGTCCGCGATGTGCTGATCGCCGGAGGTGACGTCCGTGTACCCCGGGTGCTCGTTCAGGTTGCCCTGCGGCTTGTAGAACGTAACTTGCGGCAGCGTGCCCGCGTCGATCGCCTTGATGAAGTCCGCGCCGTTCGCGCCGCCGTCGAGCAGGTGCTGCGCGCGGCTCGCGGTGCCCGGTGCCTGGTTCGCGTAGTAGTTGAACGGCTGATGGTGCGGCTGGAAGTTCGGCGTCGAGAGGTCGGCGCCGTAGATCACGTTCGACGTGCCGTTCTGGCTCGCCTGCAGCGCCTGGCCCCATGCGCCGCTATACCATGCCCACGACACGTTTGCATTGGTCATCAGGTCGCCGATGTTGGTTGCCGTCTGCGGCGGCATCGTCGAAGGATTGGCCGGGTCGGCGAGCAGCGGGTCGCCGCCCGTGGCGGCCTTGTTACCGCTCGGCTGGTACGCCGGCTGCATCGTGTTGACACCGTAGAAGTCCGGCGTCAGTGCGCCGTCGTTGACGAACTTCGGCGGGCCGCTCAGCGCCGAGGCCGGCGAGTTCGAGGCGACTGCGAGCGACTTGCCGTCGGCGTTCAGGACTGCGATCTTGCCGGCCGCCGGACTCTTGTCGGCGTTCGCGTAGAACGGCGCGCACGCGCAGATCAGGTACTGGTGGTTCAGGAACGAGCCGCCGAACGCGCCCATGAAGAAGTTGTCGGCCAGCACGTATTGCTGCGCGATCTTCCACAGCGGCAGCTTCGACGGATCCGGCGTGTAGTGGCCCATCGTCAGGCCGCCCGCATCGGTCCATGCGGCATACATGTCGTTCTTGCCGCCGTCGATCTGCATCTGGTCCTGGTAGAAGCGGTGCACGATGTCGCGCGTCGCGATGCTCATCGACTGGTTGAAGCCGTTGGGATCGTCGATCGCGAACGGTGCGTTCGGCAGGTTCGCCGTCATCGCTTCGGTGACCGCGGGCGTGATGCCGGTTGCGGTCAGGCCACCCCAGACCTTCGGCAGCGTCGCCATCGTCGAGCCGTCGCGATCCTTCTGCACCGAGTTCGCAGTCGTTGCGTTCTGCAGACCGTTCGCGCCCGGGAAGTTGCCGTAGAGGTTGTCGAAGCTGCGGTTTTCCGCGTAGATCACGACGACGTTCTTGACGGCCGACAGGCCTTGCTGCGTGACATCGTCGCCGCCGCAGGCGGTCAGGCTGAGCGCGGCCGCGAGGGCGATCGGCGTGTAGCGAATCCAGGCGTGCTTCTTCATGCGATGTTCTCTCTCTTTCGTCGTTTGTCGCGTGTGGGAACCGGGTTGGCGTCGGGCCGGCGCAGGAACCACGGGGCACCAACCGGCTGCGCGCATTATCTGGAACCCGTTTGACAGCCGGGTGTAGGGGCGCTTTCAATTGACTGTCGGTCGAACGTCATGCACCGGTCACGGAACTGACATAAGCTCCGGCCGATTGCCCACCGCTACAAGAAGAACGACGATGCACAGCCTTCTGAAATCCTTCGCGTTCGCGCGATCGTTGATCCCCGCCGCGGCGACGCTCGCGCTGATGGGCGGGCTCGCGCCGCTCGCCGGCTGCGATGCGCGGCCCGGTGCGAACGCGCAGGCGGTCTCCGTCGTGTCGGCGGCACAAGCCGCCCCGGCCACCCCGGCGATCGCGCCGGCCAGCCAGCCGCAGACACGCGCGCAGGTATTCGAGGGCGTGAAGCAGATGACGGCGCTCGGCAAGCAGTTGTTCTTCGATCCGTCGCTGTCCGGCTCCGGCAAGCTCGCATGCGCGTCGTGTCATAGCGCCGAGCATGCGTTCGGCCCGCCGAACGCGCTGTCGGTGCAGCTCGGCGGCGACGACATGCATCGCATGGGCTTTCGCGCGGTGCCGTCGCTGAAGTACGTGCGCGGCATTCCGCCATTCACCGAGCACTTCCACGATTCGCCCGACGAAGGCGACGAAAGCATCGATGCAGGCCCGACCGGTGGATTGACCTGGGACGGTCGCGTCGACACGCGCGATGCGCAGGCGCGTATTCCCCTCACGTCGCCATTCGAGATGAGCAGCTCGCCGGCGCGGGTCGCGAAGGCGGTGCGTGCCGCGCCCTATGCCGACGCGTTCCGCAAGGCATTCGGCGATCGGGTCCTCGGCGACGACCAGGCGACGTTCGGAGCGGTGCTGCGTGCGCTCGACGTATTCCAGCAGCAGCCGGCATTGTTCGATCCGTACACGAGCAAGTACGACGCGTATCTGGCCGGCCACG
This sequence comes from Burkholderia sp. Bp9004, assembly GCF_003858025.1. Lineage (NCBI taxonomy): Bacteria > Pseudomonadati > Pseudomonadota > Betaproteobacteria > Burkholderiales > Burkholderiaceae > Burkholderia > Burkholderia sp. Bp9004. The sequence continues at coordinate 50,641 of NZ_QTQD01000022.1, forward strand.
CGCAACTCACGCCCGCCGAGTTGCACGGGCTGCAGCTGTTCAACGACGAGAAGAAGGGCAACTGCGCGAGCTGTCACGTGAGCCAGCGCACGCTCGAAGGGGGGCCGCCGCAGTTCAGCGATTTCGGCCTGATCGCGATCGCGGTGCCGCGCAACCGCGCGCTGCCGGTCAATCGCGATCCGCGCTTCCACGATCTCGGCGCGTGCGGCCCCGAGCGCACCGACCTGAAGGGCCGCGACGAATTCTGCGGGCTGTTCCGCACACCGTCGCTGCGCAACGTCGCGTTGCGCAAGACGTTCTTCCACAACGGCGTGTACCACTCGCTCGAGGACGTGATGCGCTTCTATGTCGAGCGCGACATCCATCCCGAGAAGTTCTATCCGGTCGTGCACGGCAAGGTGCAGGTGTATGACGACCTGCCGAAGCGCTACTGGCCGAACATCAACCGCGAGCCGCCGTTCGACCGCAAGCGCGGCGACGCCCCCGCGCTGAATGCGGCCGAGATCAAGGACGTGATCGCGTTCCTGAACACGCTGACCGACGGATATCAACCGGCGGCCACGTCGGCCGCGCGCTAGAACACGGGCCTTGCGGCACGCATGCTATGCTCGCTGGCTGACGGGCGTGGCGCGTGCCGGGTCGCCGGCCGTGCGCCACGCCGTTCGATCGAACATCCAAGGAGAACAACACATGTCGATGCGTGCATCCCTTTCCGTCGTCACGCGCGTGCTGGCCGGCGCCGCGTGCGCAGCCGCGATGCTGCCCGCCCACGCGCAAAGCAACCTGGGCTTCCTGAACGACACGCCGCTGACCTACTTCAGCAAGACCGACCGCGCGTCGCTGGCCAAGGCCGTCGTGCAGGTGCGCGACGAAGGCAAGGACGGCGAGACCACGACGTGGCAGAGCAGCGGCCGCGGCACGCAGATCGACGCGAAGCTCACGCCGTCGACGTCCGAGAACGACGGCAAGACCTGCCGCGAAATCGCCACCGACATTACCGCGAAGGGCCAGACGATGACGCTCAAGCCCGTCTACTGCAAGACCGCCGCGGGCAAGTGGCAGCTGCAGAAGCGCTGAGCGCGCGAGCAATGAAGCGCAGCGGTGCGCGGCGCACGGTATCGTGCGGCGTCGTGATTCTCGACGGGGCCGGCCGCGTGTTCCTCGCGCACGCGACGGATACCACGCACTGGGACATCCCGAAGGGGCAGGGCGAGCCCGGCGAGTCGCCGGCCGACGCGGCGCTGCGGGAGTTGCGCGAGGAAACCGGCATCGAACTCGCGGCGGCGCGGCTGCTCGATCTCGGCCGCTTCGCATATCGTCACGACAAGGACCTGCACCTGTTCGCGGTGCAGGTCGCGGACGACGAGATCGATCTCGCGCACTGCACGTGCACGTCGATGTTCCCGAGCCGTCGCGACGGCTCGCCGATTCCCGAGATGGACGCGTATCGCTGGACCGCGCCCGGCGACGTCGACGCATATGCAAGCCGCAGCCTCGCGCGGTTGTTTCGCACGACGCTGTCGCTCGCGGATCTGCACCGGCGACTGGCGGGCGCGTGAGCGCTGCCGCGTCGATTCCGACGATCCCGCGCGCGCAATAAAAAACCGGCCCGAAGGCCGGTTTTTTTATCGTCGCGCGACGCCGGCCCGGAGCCGCGCGCCGTGCATGGAGCAGGCCGTCAGGCCGGCTTGCCCCAGCTGTCGCGCAGCCCGACGATCCGGTTGAACACGGGCTTGCCCGGTTTCGAATCAACGCGGTCGGCGACGAAATAGCCGTGACGCTCGAACTGGAGGCGCGTTTCCGGCGCAACGTCGCCGGCGCCCGGTTCGACGTAGGCCTGCGTGACCTTCTTCGAATCCGGATTCAGCGCCTCGAGGAAGTTCGCACCGCCCGCGTCCGGATGCGGCTCCTTGAACAGCCGGTCGTAGATCCGGACTTCGGCCGCCTGCGCATGCTTCACGCTGACCCAGTGGATGTTGCCCTTGACCTTGTAGGTGTTCGCGCCTTCGGTGCCCGACTTGCTGTCCGGGAAATAGTTGCAGTGCACGGCCGTCACGTTGCCGTCGGCGTCCTTGTCGAAGCCCGTGCACTCGATCACGTAGCCGTAGCGCAGGCGCACCTTGTTGCCCGGGAACAGGCGGAAATAACCCTTCGGCGGGTTCTCGACGAAGTCCTCGCGTTCGATCCACAGCTCGCGCGAGATCGGGAACGTGCGCACGCCGCGCTCCGGGTGATGCGGATGCACGGGCGCCGTGCACGCTTCTTCCTGGCCTTCCGGATAGTTGTCGATCACGAGCTTCAGCGGATCGAGCACCGCGACCGTACGCGCCGCCTTGTCGTCGAGGTCGTCGCGCAGCGCGCCTTCGAAGATGCTCATGTCGATCCACGAATCGATCTTCGTCACGCCGATCCGCTCGCAGAACAAGTGGATGCTCTCCGGCGTGAAGCCGCGGCGTCGCACGCCGACGATCGTCGGCATCCGCGGGTCGTCCCAGCCGTCGACGTGGCCTTCGGTGACGAGCTGCAGCAGCTTGCGCTTGCTCGTGATCGCGTACGTGAGGTTCAGCCGCGAGAATTCGATTTGCTGCGGCAGCGGGCGCGTGAACACGCCGGCTTCCGCGAGTTCGTTCAGCACCCAGTCGTACAGCGGGCGGTGATCCTCGAACTCGAGCGTGCACAGCGAATGCGTGATGCCTTCGAGCGCATCCGAGATGCAGTGCGTGTAGTCGTACATCGGATACACGCACCACGCGTCGCCGGTGCGGTAGTGGTGCGCGTAGCGGATCCGGTAGATCACCGGATCGCGCATGTTCATGTTCGGCGAAGCCATGTCGATCTTCGCGCGCAGCACGTGCTCGCCTTCCTTGAACTCGCCGGCCTTCATGCGGCGGAACAGGTCGAGGTTTTCCTCGGGCGAACGGTCGCGGAACGGCGACGGCTTGCCGCCTTCGGTCAGCGAGCCGCGGTTCGCGCGCATTTCCTCGGCGCTCTGGCTGTCGACGTATGCCTTGCCGCGCTGGATCAGCAACTCGGCGAATTCGTACAGCTTGTCGTAGTAGTCGCTCGCGAAATACTGGTGATCGACCGCATCCTTGCGCCAGTCGAAGCCGAGCCAGCGGACCGCGTCGACGATCGAGTCGACGTACTCGACGCTTTCCTTTTCCGGGTTCGTGTCGTCGAAGCGCAGGTGGCACACGCCGCCGTAGTCGCGCGCGACGCTGAAGTTCAGGCAGATGCTCTTGGCATGGCCGATGTGCAGATAGCCGTTCGGCTCGGGCGGAAAGCGCGTCTCGACGCGGCCGCCCCATTTGCCGGTGCGGTTGTCGTCGTCGATGATGTTGCGGATGAAATTGGAAGCCGCGGGGGCGTCGTTGCGTTCGGTGCTCATGCGGTTGGCGTCAGGTTGTGTCGGCGCGTCGCGCCGGGGTAATCCCGCAATTCTACCTGACCGGGGTCCGTCCCGCGCGGGTTGCGCCACCGGGCGGGCGGTTCGCGGCGCGGAACCGCAATATCTCGATTGTGTGTCGGCTGTAACACGACGTAAATCGGATTGCCCGCCGCATTCGGCTTTTCCTATGATGGCTTTTACCGATTCAATGCCGCCATTCGTATTTTTTGCTGGCGGGAGGACACCAACAATCATGATGAAGAAGACCACTTTTCTCGTTCGTACCGCGGTAATCGTCGCGGCCCTGTCGCAGCTCGGCGCATGCGCGATGACGCATACGCAGCGTAATGCCGGTATCGGCGCGGCCGCGGGCGGCGCGCTGGGCTACCTGATCACGGGCGGCCCGGTCGGCACGGTTGCCGGCGCCGCGGCGGGTGGCCTGGTCGGCGCCGGCGTGCGCTGATTGAGGCCGGCGCGCGTGAGCGCCGGCTGGGCGTGACGGTGTTGCCGCAGCGTCACGGCCCGTTTCTGCTTCGCACATCCATTCCGCGATTCGACAGGCAGCATCAGGGAGGAGCGGGTGTGCGACACTTCGTCGACGTTACATAACGACTTCATTCGTCGACGAACCATCCATGAGCGATTCTCTCGTTTTCGTGCTGCCGGGCTACGGCAACTCCGGTCCGCTCCACTGGCAAAGCCGTTGGGAGCGCGCCGACGCGCGTTTCGTGCGCGTCGCGATGCCCGACTGGAACAGTGCGTTCCGCAACGGCTGGTGTCTCGCGCTCGACCGCGCGGTCGAGGCCGCGCCGGGCCCCGTGACGATCGCCGCGCACAGCCTCGGCACGTTGACCACCGCGTGGTGGGCGACGCGCTACGCGCGGCCGGCCGCGCTCGCGAAGGTGCGCGGCGCGTTGCTCGTCGCGTTGCCCGATCCTGCCGGGCCGGCGTTTCCGGCCGACGCGCACGGCTTCGGGCCGGTGCCGCATGAGCGGCTGCCGTTTCCGACCTGCGTGGTTGCAAGCAGCGACGATCCGTACGGCTCGATCGCGTTCGCGCGCGGCTGCGCGGATGCGTGGGGCAGCGCCTTCCATGACCTCGGCCCGCGCGGCCACATCAACGCGGACAGCGGACTCGGCGACTGGCCCGACGCGCGAGGCTGGCTCGATGCGCTCGCGCGCTAGTGGTTAGCTGCTAACCGTTAACCGCCGGTCCATCGATCCGTCAGCGTCCGCCGGCGCTCGGGCACGCCGCGTGCCCCCGGAAGACGCCGCGGCGCGCTCGTCCGGGTCGGTTCAGATCGCCTGTTTCGCCTTCAGCGCCGCAATGCGCGCCTCGTCGTAGCCGAGCATGTCGCGCAGTACGTCTTCCGTCTGCGCGCCGAGCAGCGGCGGGGCGGTGCGCGCATCGGGCGGCGTCGCGCTCATCCGGATCGGATTGCGCACGAGCTTCACGTCCGCGCCGCACGGGTGCGGCAGCGACACCTGCATCCCGCGCGCGACCACCTGCTCGTTGTCGAACACCTCGTCGAGTTCGTTGATCGGCCCGCACGGCACGCCGGCCGCTTCGAGCGCGCCGATCCAGTCGGCCTTGCCGCGCGTCTTCACCATCTCGGCGAGGATCGGCACCAGCGTATCGCGATGGCGCACGCGCGACGGGTTGGTCGCGAACCGTTCGTCGTCGGCCAGCTCGGGCCGGCCACCGGCCTCGACGAACTTGCGGAACTGCCCGTCGTTGCCGACCGCGACGATGATCCAGCCGTCGCTCGTCTGGAACGTCTGGTACGGCACGATGTTCGGGTGCGCGTTGCCCCAGCGCACCGGCGGCTTGCCGCTCGCAAGGAAGTTGGTGTTCATGTTCGCGAGCAGCGCGACCTGCACGTCGAGCAGCGCCATGTCGATGTACTGGCCTTCGCCCGTCCGGTCGCGGTGCGCAAGCGCGGCGAGTACCGCGATCGTCGAGTAGAGGCCCGTCGCGAGATCGGCGATCGCGACGCCGGCCTTCTGCGGGCCGCCGCCCGGCTCGCTGTCGCGCTCGCCGGTGATGCTCATGAATCCGCCGATTCCCTGGACGATGAAGTCGTAGCCCGCGCGGTGCGCGTACGGGCCCGTCTGGCCAAAGCCCGTGACCGAGCAGTAGACGAGATCGGGTTTCACCGCGCGCAGCGATTCGTAATCGAGCCCGTACTTCTTCAACTGCCCGACCTTGTAGTTCTCGAGCACGACGTCGCTCTGCGCGGCGAGCTCGCGCACGATCTGCTGGCCTTCCGGCGTCGCGATGTCGACCGTCACCGAGCGCTTGTTGCGGTTCGCCGCGAGATAGTACGCGGCCTCCGCCGTATCGTCGCCGTTCGCGTCCTTCAGGTACGGCGGCCCCCAGTGGCGCGTGTCGTCGCCGGCGCCGGGGCGCTCGACCTTGATTACGTCCGCGCCGAAGTCGGCGAGCGTCTGCGCGCACCACGGGCCCGCGAGCACGCGGGTCAGGTCAAGCACGCGGATATGGCTCAAGGCACCCATCGTCGAATCGTCTCCTTTCATGGCTCGCCTGGCCGGGGCAAGGCGGATTGGCATGCCGAGCATCTTAAGGCGAATCGGCCGCACGGGTGGCCCAGGCCGGTCGTCCGCCGCGCCGGGCCGCTGCCGTCTGGGGCGCCGGTCTGTATCGTATAATCGTTCGTTTACGATATTTGCCCGCCGTGCGTCCGCGAGGACGGCCGGCGTTTGAAGCCGTCTCAGCCAGACATTCCCCGCACGCCATGAAAGCTGCCGAAATCCGCGAGAAATTCCTCAAATTCTTCGAATCGAAGGGCCACACGATCGTCCGCTCGTCGAGCCTCGTGCCCGGTAACGACCCCACGCTGATGTTCACGAACTCGGGCATGGTCCAGTTCAAGGACGTGTTCCTCGGCACGGACCCGCGTCCGTACTCGCGCGCCACCACGGCGCAGCGCAGCGTGCGCGCGGGCGGCAAGCACAACGACCTCGAGAACGTCGGCTACACGGCGCGCCACCACACGTTCTTCGAGATGCTCGGCAATTTCTCGTTCGGCGACTACTTCAAGCATGACGCGATCAAGTTCGCGTGGGAACTGCTGACCACGGTCTACCAGCTGCCGAAGGAAAAGCTGTGGGTCACCGTCTACCAGGAAGACGACGAAGCCTACGACATCTGGGCGAAGGAAGTCGGCGTGCCGACCGAGCGGATCATCCGCATCGGCGACAACAAGGGCGCGCGCTACGCGTCGGACAACTTCTGGACGATGGGCGACACGGGCCCGTGCGGCCCGTGCACGGAAATCTTCTACGACCACGGCCCGGACGTCTGGGGTGGTCCGCCGGGATCGCCCGAAGAAGACGGCGACCGCTACATCGAGATCTGGAACCTCGTGTTCATGCAGTTCAACCGCGACGCGCAGGGCAACATGACGCGCCTGCCGAAGCAGTCGGTCGACACCGGCATGGGCCTCGAGCGTCTCGCCGCGGTGCTGCAGCACGTGCATAGCAACTACGAGATCGACCTGTTCCAGAACCTGATCAAGGCCGCCGCGCGCGTGACCGAGATCAGCGACCTGAACAACAACTCGCTGAAGGTGATCGCCGATCACATCCGCGCGTGCTCGTTCCTGATCGTCGACGGCGTGATCCCCGGCAACGAAGGCCGCGGCTACGTGCTGCGCCGCATCGTGCGCCGCGCGATCCGCCACGGCTACAAGCTCGGCCGCAAGGGCTCGTTCTTCCACAAGCTGGTGGCCGACCTCGTCGCCGAGATGGGCGCCGCGTATCCGGAACTGAAGGAAGCCGAACAGCGCGTGACGGACGTGCTGCGTCAGGAAGAAGAGCGCTTCTTCGAGACGATCGAACACGGGATGTCGATCCTCGAGGCCGCGCTGGCGGACGTCGAGGCGAAGGGCGGCAAGGTGCTCGACGGCGAACTCGCGTTCAAGCTGCACGACACCTACGGCTTCCCGCTCGACCTCACGGCCGACGTGTGCCGCGAGCGCGGGATGACGGTCGACGAGCCGGCGTTCGACGACGCGATGGCGCGCCAGCGCGAGCAGGCGCGCGCGGCCGGCAAGTTCAAGGCCACGCAGGGCCTCGAATACTCGGGCGCGAAGACCACCTTCCACGGCTATGAGGAAATCGCGTTCGACGACGCGAAGGTCGTCGCGCTGTACGTCGACGGCTCGGCCGTCAACGAAGTGAAGCACGGCCAGGATGCGGTCGTCGTGCTCGACCACACGCCGTTCTACGCGGAATCGGGCGGCCAGGTCGGCGACCAGGGCGTGCTCGCGAACGCCGCGACGCGCTTCGCGGTGGCCGACACGCTGAAGGTGCAGGCCGACGTGATCGGCCACCACGGCACGCTCGAACAGGGCACGCTGAAGATCGGCGACGTGCTGCGCGCGGAAATCGACGCGCACCGCCGCGCGCGCACCCAGCGCAACCACTCGGCCACCCACCTGATGCACAAGGCGCTGCGTGAAGTGCTCGGCGCGCACGTGCAGCAGAAGGGTTCGCTCGTCGACGCGGAGAAAACCCGCTTCGACTTCGCGCACAACGCGCCGATGACCGACGACGAAATCCGTCGTGTCGAGCAGATCGTCAACAACGAAATCCTCGCGAACGCGCCGGGCATCGTGCGCGTGATGCCGTATGACGAAGCGGTGAAGGGCGGCGCGATGGCGCTGTTCGGCGAGAAGTACGGCGACGAAGTGCGCGTGCTCGACCTCGGCTTCTCGCGCGAACTGTGCGGCGGCACGCACGTGCACCGCACCGGCGATATCGGCTTCTTCAAGATCGTCGTCGAAGGCGGCGTCGCGGCCGGCATCCGCCGCGTCGAGGCGATCACCGGCGACAACGCGGTGCGCTATGTGCAGGAGCTCGACGCCCGCGTGAACCAGGCGGCGGCGGCGCTGAAGGCACAGCCGTCGGAGCTCACGCAGCGCATCGCGCAGGTGCAGGACCAGGTGAAGTCGCTCGAGAAGGAACTGGGCGCGCTGAAGTCGAAGCTCGCATCGAGCCAGGGTGATGAACTCGCGCAGCAGGCCGTCGAAATTGGCGGTGTGTACGTGCTCGCGGCGACGCTCGACGGTGCCGACGCGAAGACGCTGCGCGAAACGGTCGACAAGCTGAAGGACAAGCTGAAGAGCGCGGCGATCGTGCTCGCGGCCGTCGAAGGCGGCAAGGTCAGCCTGATCGCGGGCGTCACGCCGGACGCGAGCAAGAAGGTCAAGGCCGGCGAGCTCGTGAACTTCGTCGCGCAGCAGGTGGGCGGCAAGGGCGGTGGCCGTCCGGACATGGCGCAGGCAGGCGGCACGGAACCGGCGAACCTGCCGGGCGCGCTGGCAGGCGTCAAGGGCTGGGTCGAAGAGCGTCTTTGATCGGCATGGCTGATGCGATGCGGTCTTGCTGACCCCGTCGCAGCGCACGAGAAAACGACCCGATCGGCAGTGGCCGGTCGGGTCGTTTTGTTTTTGCCGGTGCGCAGGATGAGCGCATGGCGGCGCGTCGGCGCAGCGGAATCAGGCCGGTAGTGCCGTTGCCGGCAACGAGGGCGAATCTCCCGACTGCCGCGCGGCATCGCCGAGCGCATCGCGCAACGCGGCGAGTGCCGCCGACGCGTAACCGTGCCGCCACGCGAGCAGCGTGTCGATTGCTTCGAGTTCCGCGATCCTGTGGGCGGCGACGTTGCCGGTCTCGGGCTGAAGCTCGAGCACCGAGCGCGGCGCGACCGCGACGCCCGCACCGGCCGCGACGCACGCGACGATCGCGTGATACGAACCCAGTTCGAGCACGCGCGCGGGTTTCATCCCGTGCGCCGCATACCATCGCTCGACATACTTCCGGTACGTGCAGCCGCGCTCGAACGCGATCAGCGTCGGCAGGATCACGTCGCGCGGCGTGCGCACCGGCGGATGGCCGCGCGGCGTCAGCAGCACCAGGTCCTCGCGGAAGATGGGCACCGTCTCGAACGTGTCGGGCAGCGTGTCGGGCTCGGGTGGCCGCGCGAACAGCGCCGCGTCGACCTCGAAGTCGCGCACCTTGTCGATCAGCCAGCCGGTCGTGCCGGTCACGAGTTCCAGCGACACGTCGGGCCACGCATGGTGATAGCGCGCGAGCACGGTCGGCAGCCGGCTCGCGGCCGTGCTTTCCATCGTGCCGAGCCGCAGCCGCCCGCGCGGCGTGTCCTCGCGCACGGCGTCGCGCGCCTCGTCGGCAAGCTCGAGCAGCCGCTCCGCGTAGGGCAGCAGCGTATGCCCGGCCGGCGTCAGCACGAGCCGGCGGCCGTCGCGCACGAACAGCGCCGCGCCGAGTTCCTCCTCGAGCTGCTTGATGCGCGTCGTCACGTTCGACTGCACGCGATTGAGCTTCGCCGCCGCGCGCGTGATGCCGTTCTCGCGCACGACGGCCCTGAAAATCGCCAGCGCCGCCAGGTCCATGATTCTCTCCGTGAGATTGCTGGATTCTCAATTATTCGTTTTTAGAGAACGTTCGGTCAAGCTACGATACAAGCAATCCGATTCTCGTTCCGGCCGTTGCGCAACCCGCGCGGCCCATGCCGCCATGTCCCGTTCCGATGCTCCGAGCGCCGCCGGCGTACCCCTTTCCGACGACGCCGACCGTCGCGCCCGCGCGGTCGCGCTTGCCTGCATGATCGGGCTTGCCGTCGCGCTCGGCATCGGCCGCTTCGCGTTCACGCCGCTGCTGCCGCTGATGCTCGCCGACGGTTCGATCGGCCTGAAAGCCGGCAGCTGGCTCGCGTCGGCGAACTACGCGGGCTATTTCGTCGGTGCGGTCAGTTGCGCGGCGATGCGCGTCGCGCCCGCGCGGATGGTGCGCTTCGGGCTTGCCGCCACCGTGCTGCTGACCGCCGCGATGGGCATCGGCCATGTGCTGCCGGTGTGGCTCGTGGTGCGTTTCGTCGCGGGCGTCGTCAGCGCATGGACGTTCGTGTTCGTGTCGCAATGGGGGCTGCGGCGGCTCGCGGAACTGCACGCGCCCGAATGGAGCGGGGTGATCTACGCGGGGCCCGGCGTCGGCATCGTGCTGACGGGCCTGATCGGCAGCGCACTGGCCGGCCATCGCGCGGCGCCCGGCTGGCTCGGTTTCGCGGCGTTGTCGGCGGTGTTGTCGATCGCGATCTGGCGCACGTTCGGCAGCGCGCCGGTGCCGGCGGCGGCGGGCGCCACGTCAGCCGCGCCCGTCCTGCATGCGGCGACGGACGCGGCACCGCACGACGCGCGGCGCCATCGGGCCGACGCCGCATGGCTCGTCGTCCTGTACGGGATGCCGGGTTTCGGCTACATCATCACCGCGACGTTCCTGCCAGTGATCGCGCGCGCCGCGCTGCCGGCCGGCTCGCCGTGGCCGGACCTGTTCTGGCCGATGTTCGGCGCGGCGCTGATCGTCGGCGCGATCGCGGCCGCGCGGCTGCCCGGCCGCTGGGACAACCGGCTGCTGCTCGCCGCCGGTTGCGCGACGCAGGCGCTCGGGATCACGGCGGGGATCGTGTGGCCGAATGCGGTGGGCTTCTCCATCGGGAGCGCGCTGCTCGGCCTGCCGTTCACCGCCATCACGCTGTTCGCGATGCGCGAGGCGCGGCGGCTGCACGGCGAACGCGCGGCCGGGCTGATGGGCTATGCGACCGCGTCGTACGGGGTCGGGCAGATTCTCGGCCCGCTCGTCGCGGCGCCGCTGACCGCGCGTTTCGGGTCGTTCTCGCCGGCGCTGTGGGTCGCGGCGGGTGCCTTGCTCGTCGGTGCCGCCGGCTTCGCGGCGACGGCCGCACGCGGGCGTGCGCAACCGGGCATGCAACCCTGACGTCATCGGGGCCGGATCGTCAGCGACGCGGGCAAACTCGCTAGAATGAAGCCTTTCCTGCGCCGAGCGGGCGTGCGAGGCGGCTTGCCGGCCGCCGTCGGCGCCTGCCAGATCCCCATCGATGACCATCGCCGACTACCGTTTTTGCCCGCGCTGCGCGCGTCCGCTGACCGAGCGCGCCGATCCCGAACACGAGGGCGGGCGCGTCCGCCAGGCCTGCCCGGATGACGAGTGTGGCTACGTGCACTGGAACAACCCGCTGCCGGTGGTGGCCGCGATCGTCGAGCTCGACGGCAAGATCCTGCTCGCGCGCAATGCGGCCTGGCCTGAGGGGATGTTCGCGCTGATCACCGGTTTCCTCGAGAACGGCGAGACGCCCGAGGACGGCATCGCGCGCGAGGTGTTCGAGGAAACCGCGCTGAAGGCCGAGCAGGTCACGCTGGTCGGCGTCTATGAATTCATGCGCAAGAACGAGCTGATCATCGCGTACCACGTGCGCGCGTCGGGCACCGTCGCGCTGTCGCCGGAGCTGCTCGAATACCGGCTCGTCGAGCCGCCGTTGCTGCGCCCGTGGCGCGCCGGCACCGGCTACGCGCTGGCCGACTGGATGCGCGCGCGCGGCCTCGATTTCGAATTCGTCGATCGAGCGGGGCAGTGACGGGCCGCGCCGCTCCCGGAATGTCATCCGCCGCGCCGCGCGCGATCGCGACGCGGCATCCCGCCGTTGGCCGGCGCGCCGTCGCGAACGGCCACCGCGCGCCGTCCGCTGCGCCTTCTTCATCCTGACCGCCATCGCCATGTCCGACAAGCCGCAGCCGCGTTCCCGCGACGCCTATCGCCACTTCCTGCCGATCACGACCCGCTGGATGGACAACGACGTCTACGGGCACGTGAACAACGTCGTCTACTACAGCTACTTCGACACCGTCGTGAACGAATACCTGATCCGCGCGGGTGTGCTCGACGTCGAGCACGGGCAGACGATCGGGCTCGTGGTCGAGACGCAGTGCAACTACTTCGCGCCGCTCGTGTTTCCGCAGTCGGTCGATGCGGGGCTGCGCGTCGCGAAGCTCGGCACGTCGAGTGTGCGCTACGAGATCGGATTGTTCGCGGCTGGGGAGGCCGCGCCGGCCGCGCAAGGGCATTTCGTGCACGTGTACGTCGATCGCGGCACGCGCCGCCCGGTGCCGCTGCCCGACGCGCTGCGCGCGGCGCTCGAACCACTCGCCGGCTGACGGGCGCGCGGCGTGCACGCGTTCGCGCTCCAGGCGTTCAATGGCCTCAGCTACGGGTTGCTGCTGTTCATGCTGTCGGCTGGCCTCACGCTGATCTTCAGCGTGCAGGGCGTGCTCAACTTCGCGCACGCGAGCTTCTACATGCTCGGCGCATACATTGGATACAGCATCGCGGCCCGCGCGGGTTTCTGGGCCGCGCTCGCGCTCGCGCCGCTCGCGGTCGGGTTGCTCGGCGCCGGCTGCGAGCGCTGGCTGCTGCGCCGCGTACAGCCGCATGGACACACGAGCGAACTGCTGCTGACCGTCGGGCTCGCGTACCTGATCGGCGAGGGCGCGAAACTCCTGTGGGGCCTCGCACCGCTGCCGGCGCCGGTGCCGCCGCTGTTCGACGGTGCGCCCGTGGCCGTGTTCGGCCTCGCGCTGCCGCGCTACCGGCTCTTCATGATGGCGATTGCCGCGGCGATGCTGGTCGCGCTCGGCGCGCTGCTGCGCGCGTCGCGCATCGGGCTCGTCGTGCGCGCCGCGCTCACGCACCGCGCGGCCGTCGAGGCGCTCGGCTACGACGTGCCGGGCGTGATGACCGGCCTGTTCGGCGCCGGCACCGCGCTCGCGGCGCTGGCCGGCGTCATTGGCGCGCCGCTTGCGGTGATCGAACCGGCGCTGGCCGAGACCGTCGGGTCGGTGGTGTTCGCGGTCGTCGTGATCGGCGGGCTCGGCTCGCTCGGCGGCGCGTTCGTCGCGTCGCTTGCGGTCGGCTTCGCGCAGACCTTCGCGGCGGCCAGCGACACGTCGCTGCGCGACCTCGCGCAATGGTCGGGTGTCGCGCTGCCCGACAGCGTCGCTGCCGTGTCGATCGCGCAGCTCGCACCGCTGGTTCCGTACCTGCTGCTCGTCGCGGTGCTGGTCGCCCGCCCGCGCGGACTGTTCGGCGAGCGTGTCGATGGCTAGCCGCGCATGGGCCGGCGCACTGCGCTGGGTGCTGTTCGCCGCGTGCGTCGCGCTGCCCGCGTGGCTGTGGCCGCATGGCGCGGTGCTTGGCTATCTCGCACAGACGGCGGCGCTCGTCGTGCTCGCGCTGTCGTACAACCTGCAGCTCGGTACGACCGGGCTGCTGTCGTTCGGTCATGCAGCCTTCGCGGGCCTTGGCGCATTCGCCGCCGCGCATTGGTTCAATCATGTCGGCGGCCCGCTGCCGCTGTTGCCGCTCGTCGGCGGCGTGGCCGGCGCGGGCTTCGGTTTCATCGCCGGACTGCTCGCGACACGCCGCGCGGGCACCGTGTTCGCGATGATCACGCTCGGTCTCGGCGAGTGCGTCGCGGCCGCGGCGTGGAGCGTGCCGGCGTGGTTCGGCGGCCTCGGCGGCGTACCGATCGACCGCGCGAGCGGCACGCCTTTGGGCGGCTGGCATTTCGGCGCGCAAACGCAGGCCTACGCCGTGATTGCCGCATGGTGCATCGTCTCCGCGGTGGCGATGCACGCGCTGACGCGCACGCCGCTCGCGCGGCTCGCGAAGGCGGTGCGCGACAACCCCGCGCGCGTTGCCGCGCTCGGCACCGAGCCGCGTCGCGTGCGGCTTGCGATGGTGACCTGCGCGTCGTTCTTCGCGGGCATTGCCGGCACGTTGACGCTGATCGACGTCGAGATCGCGACGCCCGACAGCGTGTCGATGGCGCGTTCGGCGACCGTGCTGATTGCAGCAGTGATCGGCGGCACGGGCACATTCTTCGGGCCGGCGGCCGGCGCGGTGGTGCTGACCGCGCTGAGCGTCGTCGTCGCGGGCGTGTCGCGCGCATGGGCGCTGTATCTCGGCCTCCTGTTCGTCGCGGTCGTCGTCGCGGCGCCGCGCGGGATCGCGGGCATCGCGCAGACGCTGGCGCATGCGTTGCGCGGCGACGCACCTCCCGCCGAGCGCTGGCGCGTGCTGTGTGGCGTCGGCGCATGTGCGTTCTGGGTAGTCGCGATCGTCTGCGCGGCCGAGCTCGGCTATGCATGGCGCTTCGCGCAGGACGATGGCACGGGCATCGCGTTCGGCGCGTGGGGCATCGACGCCGATGCGCCGGCGGGCTGGGCCGTCGCATGCTCGGCGGCCGGCATCGGCACGTTGCTGTGGGGCTGGCGCGCACGGTTCCAGAACCACGGGCAAGGCAAGCGGGGGGACGGGCGATGAGCGGCAGCGCGATCGAGTTGCACGGGATCGTGCAGCGCTTCGGTGTGCAGACCGTGCTCGACGGCGTCGAGCTGAACGTCCCGGCCGGCGAGCGTCACGCGCTGATCGGGCCGAATGGCGCAGGCAAGTCGACGCTGTTCGGCGTGATCGCCGGCGCGACGCGGCCGACGCGCGGGCGCGTCATGCTGCACGGCGTCGAGCTGCGCGGGCGCGGTCCGATCGTGGCGAGCCGGCTCGGCATCGGCCGCAGTTTTCAGCAGACGAGCGTGTTCGCACGATTGAGCGTGTTCGACAACCTGCGCTGCGCGGCGCTGCATGCGCCGGCCGAGCGGCGGCGCTGGTGGAACCGGCTGCGCGAATCCGCGTCGGTCGATCGCGTGGCCGCGCGCGTGCTGAGCGACATCGGTCTCGATGGGCGGCGCGACACGCCGGCCGGCGAACTCGGCTATGCGGAACAGCGCGCGCTCGATCTCGGCATCGCGCTCGCGAGCGGCGCGCGCACGCTGCTGCTCGACGAACCGACGGCCGGCATGAACCGCGACCAGGCGGCGCGGATGATCGCGCTGATCCGTGCGACGACGCATGGCCGCACGGTGTTGATGATCGAGCACGACATGGATGCGGTGTTCGGCTTCGCCGAGCGCATCACGGTGCTCGTGCGCGGCGCGGTGGTCGCAACCGGCGCGCCCGACGCGATCCGCGCGGACCGGGCCGTGCGCGCCGCCTATCTTGGCGAGGGCGCATGAGCGTGCTGCTCGACATTCGCGGCCTGCGCGCGTGGTACGCGATGCAACCCGTGCTCGACGGTGTCGATCTCGCGCTCGGGCCTGGCGAGACGCTCGCGCTGCTCGGCCGCAACGGCTCGGGCCGCTCGACGCTCGCGAAGGCCGTGATGGGACTCGTGCGCACGGCGGGTTCGGTGCGCGTCGCCGGCGCCGAATGCGCGGGCGCGCGCACCTTCGAGATCGCGCGGCGCGGTGTCGCTTACGTTGCCGAAAGCCGCGACGTGTTTCCGCTACTGAGCGTGCGCGACAACCTGCGGCTCGGGCTGCGCGGCGTGCACGGCACGGCCGAACGCGCGGCGCTCGACCGGTTGCTCGCGCGCTTTCCGCTGCTGGCCGCGCGGGCGGACGTGAAGGCCGGACGGCTGTCGGGCGGCGAACAGCAGGTGCTCGCGCTGGTGCGCGCGCTCGCGGGCCGCCCGCGCGTGCTGATCGTCGACGAACCGGCCGAAGGGCTCGCGCCGCTCGCGGTCGACGAGGTGGGCGCCTGTCTCGCCGCGCTGCAGGCCGACGGCGTCGCGATCCTGCTGATCGAGCAGCGGCTGCAACTCGCGCCGCGGCTCGCGCGGCGCGTCGCGGTGATGGGGCGGGGACGGATCGTCTACGACGGCGCGCTCGACGGGCTCGGCGCCGACGTCGTCAGTGCGTGGCTGAGTGCCGGTTGAGCGCAAGCGCGCCGATTGTTCGGCAAACCCCGCCAGTCAATTCGTATCGAGCCGCTTTATCGCCGTCGCGCGAACCGCGAATATTGCCAGCAAGGCCGGCGCGCCGCGCACGCGGCAACCGGCCCTCATCCATCGAATGTCTTCCGACTGAGGAATGAAATCATGAGCAAGCTGACAGGCAAGGTAGCGATCGTCACGGGCGGGTCCAAGGGAATCGGCGCCGCGATCGCGAAGGCGCTGGCCGCCGAAGGCGCGTCGGTCGTCGTGAACTACGCGAGCAGCAAGGCCGGTGCCGACGCCGTCGTGAGCGCGATCGTCGAAACGGGCGGCCGTGCGGTCGCGGTGGGCGGCGACGTGTCGAAGGCAACGGACGCGCAGCGCATCGTCGATGCCGCTATCGAAAACTATGGCCGTCTCGACGTGCTGGTCAACAACTCCGGCGTCTACGAGTTCGCGCCGATCGAGGCGATCACCGAAGAGCACTACCGCCGGCAGTTCGACACGAACGTGTTCGGCGTGCTGCTGACGACGCAGGCCGCCGTCAAGCATCTCGGCGAAGGCGCGAGCATCATCAACATCAGCTCGGTCGTGACGAGCATCACGCCGCCCGCGAGCGCCGTGTACAGCGGCACCAAGGGCGCCGTCGACGCCATCACCGGCGTGCTCGCGCTCGAACTCGGCCCGCGCAAGATCCGCGTGAACGCGATCAACCCGGGCATGATCGTGACCGAAGGCACGCACAGCGCGGGCATCATCGGCTCGGATCTCGACAAGCAGGTGCGCAGCCAGACGCCGCTCGGCCGCCTCGGCGAGCCGGACGACATCGCGTCGGTCGCCGTGTTCCTCGCATCGGACGACTCCCGCTGGCTGACCGGCGAGCGCCTCGTCGCGAGCGGCGGGCTGCACTGATCGCGCGAGTCGGCGCGCGCGGCTACGCGATCATCGCGAGCGCATTCGCGCCGACATGCCAGCGCAGGCTCTCGATGACGAGTGCGTGATCGCGTGCGTCGTCGAGCCCTGCGATGGTCATCGCGCCGACGATGCCGCCGCCGGCAAGCCGCAACGGCACGCCGCCGCCATCGAGCGCATAGTCGGCGTCCGACAATCCCTGCGACTGCAACGACCAGCCGGCGCGGCGAAAGCGCGCGCCGACCTCGAATGAACTGACGCCGAAACGGAACACCGTGTTCTGTCGTCGGCGGATCGCGTCGCTGTCGTTGGCGCGGCTGCCGTCCAGCGCGCAATAGAACAGCGGCGCGGCTTCACCGACGATGCCGACCGCGATCGGCAGCCCGCGGCGCGCCGCGAGATTGACGGCGATGTCGCCGAGCCGGCGCGCGACGTCGGCATCGAAGTGCGACAGCATCGGCGTCGACGCCGTGTCGCAGAAGGGCGCGGGTGCGAAGCGGGGGAAGGTGGTCGCCATGGCAACTCCGTGTCGTCGCAAATGCGGCTCACGCACGCGTTTTCATCCTGCGTCTCGCGCGCCGGCCGTCGATCGTTCAGCGCATCGATGCGTCAGCGCCCGGGTGCCGCGTCGAGCATCCATTCGTGCGCGGGGTCGTTCTTGAATGCCCACGCGCGGCTCGGCCCGGCCATCACGTTCAGGTAGTACAGGTTGTAGCCATGCGGCGCGACCACCGGGTGATAGCCGCGCGGCACCAGCACCACGTCGTGGTTCTCGACCGCGCACGCCTCGTCGAGGCTGCGGTCGTCCGTGTACACACGCTGAAACGCGAAACCCTGCGGCGGATCGATCCGGTGGTAATAGGTTTCCTCGAGCGACGTCTCGTCCGGCGCCGCGTCGCGATCGTGCTTGTGCGGCGGATAGCTGCTCGAGTGGCTCGCGGGCGTGATCACTTCGACGACGAGCAGCCGGTCGGCGGCCGGATTGTCGCCCATCAGGATGTCGCACACGTAGCGCGTGTTGGTGCCGTGCCCGCGCACCGCGCGCCGCATCCGTTCGCCGTCGAGACGCTGCACGCGCTTGTCGCCGCTCGCGTAAGGCGCGGTGCACAGCGCGACTTCCGCATCGCGCGTCGCGACCAGCGTGACGGTCTTGCCGCCCGGCACGTACAGCGCGTCCGGCGACACTTCCTCGAACACGCTGTCGCGCTTGCCGAGCGCATCGTACGTCTCGCCGTCGACTTGCGCGCGCAGCGTGCCGGTGAGCACGACGACGCACAGTTCGCGCGCGCCGGTATCGAGCGTTTCGGTGTCGCCGGCCTTCAGGCGCAGCGCGCGAAAGCCGACATGTTTCCAGCCGGCCGACTCGGGCGTCACGTTGCAGATTTCGCGGTCGGCGGATGCTTTGACCAGCAGGGGAGAAATCGTCATGGAACGGGGCTCCGCAATGGGGTGACAGCGAGGTGACAGGGCTTACGCGCTCAACCGGTCGACGATCGCGCGCAGCGATTCGTAGCCCTTCTTCGCATACTGATAGCTCGGCGCGACGGCCGGGTCCTGCTCGGCCTCGACCACGAGCCAGCCTTCGTAGCCGGCGTCCTTCAGCGTGCGCAGCGTCGCTTCGTAATCGAGCGCGCCGTCGCCCGGCACCGTGAAGGTGCCGTTGATCACGCCGTTCAGGAAGCTCCAGCCGCCGTTGCGCGCCTGCGTGACGACCTGCGGCCGCACGTCCTTGCAGTGCACGTGCACGACGCGCGACACGTGTTTCTTCAGCAGTGCGACGGGATCGGCCGCGCCGCCGAAATACGCGTGACCGGTGTCGAACAGCAGGAATACCTTCGCCGGATCGGTCAGCGCCATCAGCCGGTCGACGTCGGCGGGCGATTCGACGTAAGCGCCCATGTGGTGATGGTAGGCGAGCTTGATCCCGTAGGTCTCGAGCAGGTGCGCGCCGAATGCGTCGAGGCGTGCCGCATAGCGTCGCCAGGCTTCATCGTCGACGAAACGCGGACGCTTCGCGACCGGCATGTCGATGCGGCCCTGGATCGTGCCCGCGCATTCGCCGTACACCGCGACCTTCACGTCGTTGAACTGCAGCTTCGTCATGTGCGCGCGGCAGCGCTCGATTTCGGCGGCGAGCGCATCGGCGTCGCTCATGCCCGGTTCGACTTCCGCGAGGAAGCCCGAATACCAGCCCGACACGCATACGAGCCCGAATTCGGCGAGCTTCGCCTTCAGCTCGGGGCCCGTCTTCGGAAACTTGTTGCCAAGCTCGAAGCCCGCATAGCCGATTTCGGCGCCTTCCTTCAGCGCCGTCTCGAGCGGCGTCTCGCCGCCGAGCGACGGCAGGTCGTCGTTCATCCACGACAGGGGATTGATACCGATGCGAACGTTCCAGCTCATGACTTGCTTCCTTGGTTCGATTGTTGTTGTCGCGGGGCGGCGGATTGAAACGGAAAGCGTGTCAGCGCCGCTGCCGGGTCTTCGCGTCGAGATACGCGCGATGCGCATCGTCGACGCCGGCGCGCGCGGACACTTGCGGCACCGCGACTTCCCACCACGCGCCGCCGTCCGCGGTCGTGCGCTCGTGCGTCGTGTCGATCACGATGACCTGGCTCGTCTTCGCCGCGCGCGCACGCTTCATTTCGCCGCGCAGCTCGCCGACGTCGCGCACGTGCACGGCTTCGGCGCCCATCGCGCGCGCATGCATCGCGAAGTCGATCGTCGAGCGTTCGCCGCCCTCGGGCACGCAGTCGTCGAGCATGTTGTTGAAGCTCGCGCCGCCGCAGTTCAGTTGCAGCCGCTCGATGCAGCCGTAGCCGCGGTTGTCGAGGATCACGACGATGATCTTGCGGCCGAGCATCACGGACGTCGCGAGCTCCGCGTTGAGCATCATGTACGAGCCGTCGCCGACGATCACGATCACTTCGCGCTCGGGCCGCGCGAGCTTCGCGCCGAGGCCGCCCGCGACCTCGTAGCCCATGCACGAGTACGCGTAGTCCATGTGATAGTTGCCCGGCACGCCGCTGCGCCACAGCTTGTGCAGCTCGGCTGGCAGCGTGCCGGCCGCGCACACGACGAGATCGTCGCGCGCGCTGTCGTGCCCCGCGTCGGCCGCGGAGTCGCGCACCGCGCCGATCACTTCCGCGTCGTACGGCAGCGTGTCCTTCGGCACGCGCGTGGTCAGCTCGGTCACGCGCGCGTTCCACGCGGCGGCCTGGTCGCGGTTCGCGGCGGTCCACGCCGCATCCGCCTGCCAGCCCGCGAGCGCGGCCGACAGCTGGCCGAGGCCGGTGCGCGCGTCGGCGATCAATTGCCGGCCGCGTTTCTTGCCCGCGTCGAACGGCTGCACGTTCAGGCTCAGCAGCGTCGCGTTGCCGAACAGCGCGTGCGAGCCGGTCGTGAAGTCCTGCAGGCGCGTGCCGACCGCGAACACCACGTCGGCCTGCGCGGCCGCGCGGTTCGCTGCAGGCGAACCCGTCACGCCGATCGAGCCGAGGTTCAGCGGGTGGTCCCACGCGAGGCTGCCCTTGCCGGCCTGCGATTCGGCGACCGGCACGCCGTGCGTGTCGGCGAACGTGCGCAGCGCGTCCCATGCCTGGCTGTACAGCACGCCGCCGCCGGCGACGATCAGCGGCTTCTTCGCGGCCTTCAGCACGTCCAGCGCATCCGCGAGTTCGAGCGAGTCCGCGGGCGGCCGGCGCGTCCGGATCACCGGTGGCGCGAAGAAATCCTCCGGCCAGTCGTACGCGAAGGTCTGCACGTCCTGCGGCAGCGCGAGACACACGGGTCCGCACTGTGCGGGATCGGTCATCACCTGGATCGCGCGCGGCAGCGCCACGAGCAACTGTTCCGGCGACGTGATCCGGTCGAAGTAGCGCGTCACCGGCCGGAAGCAGTCGTTCGCGCTGACGTCGCCCTGTTCGAAATCCTCGACCTGCTGCAGCACCGGGTCGGGCAAGCGCGACACGAACACGTCGCCGGGCAGCAGCAACAGCGGCAGCCGGCCGACGTGCGCGAGCGCGGCGGAGGTCAGCATGTTGGTCGCGCCGGGGCCGATGCTCGACGTCGCCGCCATCATCCGCTGGCGGAAATTCGCTTTCGCGAACGCGACGGCCGCATTCGCCATGCCTTGCTCGTTGTGCGCGCGGAACGTCGGCAGCCGGTCCTTTTCGGCGTGCAGCGCTTCGCCGAGCCCGGCCACGTTGCCGTGCCCGAAGATCGCGAAGACGCCGCCGCAGTACGGCAGGATCTCGGTGCGGCCGTCCGGCTGGACGACTTCGGCGCGCAGGGCGGCCAGGTAGCGCACGAGCGCCTGGCTGACGGTCAGTCTCACGGTGGTGGTCATCGTCTGTCGATCAAGAGGAGTCGGGTGGTCGTCACGGACATCTGCATCAGGCTGCTGCCGCGGTGCGCGCGGCGGCACGGCGGCCGAGCCAGGCGTCGACCAGCTGCGCGAAATTGCCGGCCACTTCGTCGATCAGCGCCTGGTCGTCGATCCGGCCGGCGAGCCAGTGCAGCGACGCGTCGGCCCACAGCGTACGGCCGACCATGAAGCCCTTGACGATCGGGTTGGTCGCCGAGCGGAAGCTGTCGACGAGATACTGCAGCGGCTGGTTCAGCCCGAGGATCACCGCGCCGCGGCAGTACGGGTCGCGCTCGGCAACCAGCGTCTCGAGCCGCGCCCAGCCGTCGGCGCTCATCGGCGCGAGCTTCCACCACTCGGGCATCACGCCGAGGTTGTAGAAGCGCGCGACCGTGCGCAGCACCGCGTCGTCCTCGGTGCCGGCCGGCGTGACCGCGCGCGGCGGAATGATTTCCAGCAGCAGCTCGTTGCCGCTCGCGCGCGTGGCTTCCCACAGCTCCAGCACGCGCTGCTCCTGCGCGACGCGCAGGTCGACGTCGTCATCGGGGTGGTAGTGGACGAGGCACTTCACGACCTGCTCGGTCGGCCAGTGCGTGAGCGACGAGCCGACCGAGCGCGTGTCGTCGAAACACAGCGGCCGCGAGCCGGGCAGTTCGACCGGGCGGCCGACCCACCAGCCGCGGCCGGTGGCCGACGCGAGCGCGTCGCTGCCGTACGCGCCGCCGTCGATCAGCACGCCGACATGGCCTTCGATATGGCGATCGCGCTCGACCTGTTCGGCCGCGCGCACGAGCAGGCGCTTCAGCGTCTTGATCCGCGCCTCGTCCGCGCCGGCCTGCACCGCGAGTTCGTAGAACTGGCTGCGATGGTCGAACGCCATCACGCACAGGTCGTCCCATTCGCGGCGCGGCACCGTCACGCGATGCAGGTGCGCGAGCGTGCGATCGGCGTCCACCCGCGGATTGCGGCTGCCGCCGAACCAGTGCGCGAGCTCGGCCGGCGTCGGCATCGCGGCCGAACACGCGTGGCGCGACACGACGATCGCGCCGCACGCATTCGCGATGCGCGTCGATTCGGCCCAGTCGCGCCCGCGCAGCAGCCCGGACAGCAGGCCCGACAGGAACGCGTCGCCCGCGCCGAGGACGTTCAGCACTTCGACGCGTTCGCCATGGAAGGTCGGCGCATCCTCGATGCGTGCAGGGATGTCGCCCTCGATCACGCAGCAGCCGAGCGCACCGCGCTTGACCACCAGCGCCGCGCCGCTCGCGCGGCGCACGGCCTGCAGCGACGCGATCAGGTCGTGCGGCACGCCGCCCGCGATCAGGAATTCTTCCTCGGTGCCGACCAGCAGATCGAATTCGCCGAGCACCTGCTGCAACTGCCGTGTGACCTGCGCGTCCGGCACGTAACGGTTTTCGCCCGCGCCGCGCGCGGTCAGCCCCCACAGCACCGGCCGGTAATCGATGTCGAGGATCCGCACGACGCCGTGGCGGCGCGCGTAGCCGAGCGCGGTCAGCGATGCCTCGCGGGTGCCCGGCGTCGACAGGTGGGTGCCCGTGATCGCGAGCGCGCGGCAACCGGCGATGAAGTCCTCGCGGATCTCGTCGGCGCGCACGGCCATGTCCGCGCAGTTCTCGCGCACGAACAGCAGCGGGAACGTGTCGCGATCCTTCAGACCGAGCAGCACCAGCGCGGTCAGCCGTTCCGGATCCGTCTGCAGCTGGCTCGTGTCGCAGCCTTCGCGCTCGAGCGTCTCGCGCACGAAGCGGCCCATCTGCTCGTCGCCGACGCGCGAGATCATCGCGGTCTTCAGCCCGAGCCGGGCGACGCCGAACGCGACGTTGCCCGACGAGCCGCCGAGATACATCTGGAAGCTGCGCGCGTCTTCCAGGCGGCTGCCGTATTGTTGCGCGTAAAGGTCCACGGCGACGCGGCCGAGGCAGGCGAGATCGACGGGGCGGTCAGTCGGAAAGTTCAACGGGCTCATATCACGTATCACGCTCGCGGCCGGCGTTCGACCATGCCGGCGGATTGGGGACCGATCCAGCGACGGATCTTCGTCGCATGTCGCGACGCGACGCGAATGCGCCTGCCGCAACGACTCGGGCTACGGAACGGAGTCTAGACTTTTTGGAAATCCAGTTCCCTAGGTGAAATCACGTAGAAATAAATTTCCAAATGTTCGAGGAAGTGATCTACAGTTTCATCCGGATGCTTCAGTCCGTTATCGGACTCGGCCCGGCGGCGCGCAACGCGCCGTTTTCCGCCCCCCGGAGATGAGGAGACAGAGTGATCATGAAGACCAAGCTGATGGCCGCCGCGGCCGCCGCGATCCTGGCCATGCCGCTCGCGCATGCCGAGAAGATCGGCGTGACGATGGCATCGTTCGACGACACGTTCCTGACGATCCTGCGCAACAGCATCGCCGATTCGGCGAAGAAGGACGGCGCGACCGTACAGATCGAGGACGGCGGCAACGACGTCGGCAAGCAGTTGAGCCAGGTCCAGAACATGATCGCGCAGAAGGTCGACGCGATCATCGTGAATGCGGTCGACACCGACGCGACGCCGAAGATCACGAAGATGGTGACCGCCGCGAAGATTCCGCTCGTCTACGTGAACCGCAAGCCGGTCGATTTCGAGAAGTTGCCGGCCGGCGTCGCGGTGGTCGCGTCCGACGAGAAACAGTCCGGCACGCTGCAGGCGCGCCAGGTGTGCAAGCTGCTCGGCGGCAAGGGCGACATCCTCGTGCTGATGGGCGAGCTGTCCAACGAGTCGGCCCGCGCCCGCACCAAGGACATCGAGGACGTGATCGCGAGCAAGGACTGTTCCGGCATGAAGATCGTCGACAAGCGCGAAGGCAAGTGGAGCCGCACGCAGGGCCAGGACATCACGATGAACTGGCTGAGCTCCGGGACGAAGTTCGACGCGATCGTGTCGAACAACGACGAAATGGCGATCGGCGCGATCAACGCGCTGAAGGCCGCGCGCAAGCTGACGCCGAAGACGGTCGTCGCGGGCATCGACGCGACGCCCGACGGGCTCGCGGCGATGAAGAGCGGCGACCTGAAGGTGTCCGTGTACCAGAACGCGGCCGGGCAGGGTGCGCAGGCCGTCGCGACCGCGCTGAAGCTCGCGAAGAAGCAGCCGGTCGACCGCTACGTGAACGTGCCGTTCGAGCTCGTCACGCCCGAGAACATGAACCAGTACGCGAAGCACTGACCGGTTTTTCCGCTGAACTGCGCGGGCCCGGCGCGTCCGGGTTCGCGTGTGAATTTCGAGGAACGTCCATGTTTACAGCCAGGATGGCGCGCTCGATGGCCAGCGAAAGCGCGCCGGCCGCCTCGTTCGCCGCATCGGGTTCGTCCGCTGCGCCCGTCGACGATTGCCTGCTGGAGGTGCGCGGCGTCGGCAAGTCGTTTCCCGGCGTCGTCGCGCTCGACGGCGTGCAGTTCCGCGTGCGCCGCGGCACCGTGCATGCGCTGATGGGCGAGAACGGCGCCGGCAAGTCGACGCTGATGAAGATCATCGCCGGCGTCTACACGCCCGACCAGGGCGAGATCCTGATCAACGGCGAGCCGGTCGTGCTGAGCGGCCCGCTCGACGCGCTCGATCGCGGGATCGCGATGATCCACCAGGAACTCAACCTGATGCCGTACATGACGGTCGCGGAGAACATCTGGATCCGCCGCGAACCGAAGAACCGCTTCGGCCTGATCGATCACGCCGAGCTGCGCCGCCGCACCGCCGCGCTGTTCGAGCGGCTGTCGATCGACATCGACCCTGAAGCCGACGTGCGCACGCTGACGGTCGCGAGCCGCCAGATGGTCGAGATCGCGAAGGCCGTGTCGTTCGACTCGGACGTGCTGATCATGGACGAGCCGACTTCCGCGCTGACCGACAAGGAGGTCACACACCTGTTCCGGATCATTCGCCAGCTGCGCGAGCAGGGCAAGGGCATCGTCTACATCACGCACAAGATGAACGAGCTGTTCGAGATCGCCGACGAATTCTCGGTGTTCCGCGACGGCAAGTACATCGGCACGCATGCGTCGACCGACGTCACGCGCGACGACATCATCCGGATGATGGTCGGCCGCGAGATCACGCAGATGTTCCCGAAGGAGGAGGTGCCGATCGGCGACGTCGTGCTGGCCGTGAAGAACCTCGGCGTCGACGGCGTGTTCCGCGACGTCAGCTTCGAGCTGCGCGCGGGCGAGATCCTCGGTGTGGCGGGCCTCGTCGGCTCGGGGCGCTCGAACGTCGCGGAGGCGCTGTTCGGCGTCGTGCCGGCGACCACGGGCGAGATCCGGATCGACGGCAAGCCGGTGCGAATTTCCACGCCCGCGCAGGCGATGAAGCACGGGATGGCGTTCCTCACCGAGGACCGCAAGGACACCGGCTGCTTCCTGAATCTCGACCTGCTCGCGAACATGGAAGCGGCGGTGCTCAGCAATCGCTACGTGAAGTTCAATTTCGTGCGGCAGGCGCAGTTGAAGCGCGACTGCGAGGAAATGAGCCGGATGTTGCGCGTGAAGACGCCGGGGCTGCACGAGGAAATCCAGAACCTGTCGGGCGGCAACCAGCAGAAGGTGCTGATCGGCCGGTGGTTGCTGACGCAACCGCGCATCCTGATCCTCGACGAGCCGACGCGCGGGATCGACGTCGGCGCGAAGGCCGAGATCCACCGGCTCGTCAGCGCGCTCGCCGGCAAGGGCGTCGCGGTTCTGATGATCTCGTCGGAAATGCCGGAAGTGCTCGGCATGAGTGACCGCGTGATGGTGATGCACGAAGGCCGGATGACCGGCATCGTCGAGCGCAAGGATGCCGACCAGGTCCGCATCATGGACCTGGCCTCGCGCTGAGCCGCAACAAGCATGGAGACAACTGAAATGGGCAACCTGAATCCGGTCGCGGACGCGCAGTCCATGACGATCAAGACGCGGCACGCGAAGTGGCCGCCCGAGCTGAGCATCTTCCTGGTGCTGGTGGGCATCAGCCTGTTCTTCGAGGTGATCGGCTGGCTCGTCGTCGGCCAGAGCTTCCTGTTCAACGCCGAGCGGCTCGAGATCATCGTGTTGCAGATGGCCGTGATCGGCATCATCGCGGTCGGCGTGAACCTCGTGATCATCACCAGCGGGATCGACTTGTCGTCGGGGTCGGTCGTCGCGGCGGCGGCCGTCGTGTCGGCGAGTCTCGCACAGGTATCCGATTTTCCGCGCGCGGTGTTCCCGCACCTGACCGACCTGCCGATCATCTGGCCGGTGCTGGCCGGCGTGTGCGTCGGCCTGCTGGTCGGCCTCCTGAACGGCTCGCTGATCGCGCTGACGGGAATCCCGCCGTTCATCGCGACGCTCGGCACGATGGTTGCCGCGCGCGGCTTCGCGAAGTGGTTCACCAACGGGATGCCGGTGTCGATGCTGACCGACCAGTTCGCGGCGATCGGCGCGGGGGCGAACCCGGTCATCATCTTCGTCGTGGTGGCTGCAATCTTCCACGTCGTGCTGCGCTACACGCGCTTCGGCAAGTACACGTACGCGATCGGCGCGAACCGTCACGCGGCCGTCGTGTCGGGCATCAACGTCACGCGTCATCTGGTGTTCGTCTATGCGATCGCGGGCCTCTTGAGCGGGATCGCCGGCACCGTGACGGCCGCGCGTGCGATCTCCGGCCAGTCGGGCATGGGCGTGATGTACGAGCTCGACGCGATCGCGGCCGTCGTGATCGGCGGCACGTCGCTGTCGGGCGGTCTCGGGCGCGTGACGGGTACCGTGATCGGCGTGCTGATCCTCGGCGTGATGACGTCGGGCTTCACGTTCATCCGGATCGACGCGTATTACCAGGAGATGGTCAAGGGCGCGATCATCGTCGCGGCCGTGATCGCCGACCAGTATCGCAACAAGAAGTCGCGCCGCTGAGCGCACGCCTGCGCTCGCGTCAGCCACCCCCATTCGCGAAGGAAGCCCGATGAAGATTGCGCTGGATCCCTACATGATTCGCCACCTGCCGCTCGACCGGCTGCCGCACGCGGTGGCCGAGCTCGGCTACGACCAGATCGAGTTGTCGCCGCGCAGCGACTTTCTCGACTGGTGGGTGATGCCGCGTGCGACCCGCGAGCGCATGGCCGCGTTCCGCCAGGCGATGCGCGCAAGCGGCGTCGGCCTCGCGTCGCTGCAGCCGATGTACCGTTGGGCGAGCCCGTTCGACGACGAGCGGCAATGGGCCGTGCGGTGCTGGAAGAAGGCGATCGAGGTCGCGGTCGAGATGGAGTGCGCGCTGATGGTGTCGGAGTTCGGGCGCGGCGCGTCGCCCGAGCGCTCGGTCGGCGAGCGGCCGGGGGCGAACCCGAAGGAGCTGTGCGAGGCCGCATGGTTCCGGTCGATGGACGAACTGCTGCCGATTCTGGAGCGCGAACGCATCGTGCTGTCTGTCGAGCCGCATCCGGAGGACTGGATCGAGCAGCTGCAGCCGGCGATCGACATCGTCACGAACCTCGGCTCGCCGTCGCTGAAGCTGTCGTACATCGCGCCGCACACGTTCTACTACGGCGACGACATGGCCGCGATGATCGCGCAGGCCGCGCCGATCCTCGCGCACGCGCGCGTGGCCGATACGTTCGACCACCGCAAGAGCAGCCAGCTGCGCTACATCGTGAACCCGCCCGGTTCGAACCAGATCCGTGTGCACCAGCATCTCGACATCGGGCAGGGCGAGATCGACTGGGACGTGTTTTTCCGCGCGCTCGGCACCGCCGGCTTCGACGGCGTGATGTCGTCGTGCGTGTTCGCGTGGGAGGACCGCGCGGAAGCATCGTCGCGCTACATGCGCGACACCATCCAGCGCTACGTCGATCGCCATTTCGACCGCACCGCGCGCTGACCGATTGTTGACCGGCGCGGCACGGGCCGCGCCGCTGATGAACGACTGGAGACTCGTAGATGACCTTGCAAATCGGCGTGATCGGCTGCGGCGCGATCGGCCAGGACCATATCCGCAGACTGACCCGCACGCTGTCCGGCGCGCGCGTCGTGGCCGTCAATGACATCGATCCGCAGCAGGCGCGCGACGCGGTGACGAAGTACGGGCTCGATGCGGAGATCTACGGCGACGGCCACGAGGTCGTCGCGGCCGCCGACGTGCAGGCCGTGCTCGTCACGTCGTGGGGGCCGACGCACGAAGCGTTCGTGCTCGACGCGATCGCGCACGGCAAGCCGGTGTTCTGCGAGAAGCCGCTGGCCGTCACGGCCGACGGCTGCATGCGGATCGTCGAAGCCGAAGTCGCGCACGGCAAGCGGCTCGTGCAGGTCGGCTTCATGCGGCCGTACGACGAAGGCTACCGCGCGCTGAAGCGCGTGATCGACAGCGGCGAAATCGGCGCACCGTTGATGCTGCATTGCGCGCACCGCAACCAGTCGGTCGGCGAGCGCTACACGACCGACATGGCGATCACCGACACGCTGATCCACGAACTCGACGTGTTGCGCTGGCTGCTCGGCGAGGATTACACGAGCGCGCAGGTCGTCTATCCGAAGAAGACGCGCCATGCGTCAGCGCATCTCGCCGATCCGCAGATCGTGCTGCTCGAAACCGCGAGCGGCGTGCGCATCGACGTCGAGATCTTCGTGAACTGCCAGTACGGCTACGACATCCAGTGCGAGGTGGTCGGCGAGCAGGGCATCGCAAAGCTGCCCGATCCGCCGGCCGTCGGGCTCAAGCATGCGGCACGGCAGTCGGTCGAGATCATGACCGACTGGAAGGAGCGCTTCATCGCGTCGTACGACGTCGAGCTGCAGGCGTTCATCGACGGCGTGCGGCAGGGCGCGCTGACCGGGCCGTCCGCGTGGGACGGCTACGCAGCGGCGG
This sequence comes from Burkholderia sp. Bp9004, assembly GCF_003858025.1. Taxonomy (NCBI): domain Bacteria; kingdom Pseudomonadati; phylum Pseudomonadota; class Betaproteobacteria; order Burkholderiales; family Burkholderiaceae; genus Burkholderia; species Burkholderia sp. Bp9004. The sequence continues at coordinate 79,833 of NZ_QTQD01000022.1, forward strand.
TCGCGGCCGATGCGTGCGTGCGCGCACAGAAGAGCGGCGCGGTCGAACCGATCGCGATGGCCGACCGTCCCGCGTTCTATCGCGGCTGATCCGCGGCCACCCGCCGCTTGTCTAACGGACCGACCGACATGACGATGAAGATTGGCTGCGCACCGTGCTGCTGGGGTGTCGACGACGTGAAGAACCCGCACCTGCCGCCGTGGCGGCAGGTGCTCGCCGAGGCCGCGCAGGCCGGTTACTCGGGCATCGAGCTGGGGCCCTATGGCTACATCCCGCTCGAACTGGACGTGGTGAGCGCCGAGCTCGAGCAGCAACGCCTGAGCATTACCGCCGGCACGATCTTCGACGATCTCGTGTCGCCGGAGAACCTGCCGAACCTGCTGCGCCAGACCCGCGACATCTGCGCGCTGATCACGCGGCTGCCCAGGCTGCCGACGCAGGACGGCCAGCGCCATGCGGCGCCGTACCTGGTCGTGATGGACTGGGGCCACGAGGAACGCGACTACGCGGCCGGCCACGGCGATCGTGCGCCGCGGCTGTCGGACGAGCGCTGGTCGACGATGGTCGACCATATCCGGCAGATCGCGACGATCGCGCGCGACGAGTTCGGCGTGCGCGCGGTGATTCATCCGCACGCGGGCGGCTACATCGAGTTCGCGGACGAGATCGACCGGATCGTCGCGGACATTCCGGCCGACACGGCCGGCCTTTGTCTCGACACGGGCCACCTGTACTACTCGGGCATGGAGCCGGAAGCCTGGCTGCGCCGTCACGCGGCGCGCGTCGACTACGTGCATTTCAAGGATATCGACGCGGCGGTGTACGACGCGGTGATGGGCGAGCACATCGCGTTCTTCGCCGCGTGCGCGCGCGGCGTGATGTGCCCGATCGGCACCGGCGTGCTCGACTACCGCGCGATCCGCCAGGCGCTCGACGAGATCGGCTACGCCGGTTACATCACGATCGAGCAGGAGCGCGACCCGCGCAACGCCGGCACGAGCCTGCGCGACGTCGCCGCGAGCCGCGCGTTTCTCGCGTCGGCCGGTTTTGCATGATCTTATGAACACGTACCAGGAACACCACCATCATGATTGACGGACAGATTCTGCTCGGGCATTCGATTCGCTGGGGCATGGTCGGCGGCGGCCTCGGCAGCCAGATCGGCTACAGCCACCGATCGGCCGCGTTGCGCGACGGCAGTTTCCAGCTGGTCGCCGGCGCGTTCGACATCGATGCCGAGCGCGGCCGGCAATTCGGCGTGAAGCTCGGTGTCGACGCGCAACGCTGCTATTCCGACTACCGGACGATGTTCGAAGCCGAGGCGAAGCGCGCCGACGGCATCCGCGCGGTGTCGATCGCGACGCCGAACAACACGCACTTCGAGATCTGCCGCGCGGCGCTGAGCGCTGGGCTGCACGTTGTCTGCGAGAAGCCGCTGTGCTTCACGACCGAGGAGGCCGAGGCGCTGCAGCGGCTGTCGGTCGAGAAGAATCGCATCGTCGGCGTCGCGTACGGTTATTCCGGACACCAGATGATCGAGCAGGCGCGCGAGATGATCGCGCGCGGCGATCTCGGCGAGATCCGCATCGTGCAGATGCAGTTCGCGCACGGCTTCCACAGCGAGGGCGTCGAGGCCGCGAGCGCGGCTGCACGGTGGCGCGTCGACCCGAAGTTCGCGGGCCCGAGCTACGTGCTCGGCGACATCGGCACGCATCCGCTGTACATCTCGGAAGTGATGGCGCCGGAACTGAAGATCAAGCGGCTGATGTGTTCGAGGCAGAGCTTCGTGAAGAGCCGCGCGCCGCTCGAGGACAACGCGTTCACGATCATGGAATACGACACCGGCGCGATCGGCTACGTCTGGTCGAGCGCGGTGAACGCGGGGTCGATGCACGGACAGAAGGTGCGCGTGATCGGCTCGAAGGCGAGCGTCGAATGGTGGGACGAGCATCCGAACCAGTTGCGCTACGAAATCCAGGGGCAGCCCGCGCAGGTGCTCGATCGCGGGATGGGGTATCTGCATCCGCAGGCATTGCGCGAGGATCGCATCGGCGCCGGGCATCCGGAAGGGCTGTTCGAAGCGTGGTCGAACCTGTACGCGCGCTTCGCGCTCGCGATGGACGCCGCCGATCGCGGCGACGGGCAGGCGTTGGAGGGCATCCATTTTCCGGACGTCCGCGCGGGTGTCGAGGGCGTGCGATGGGTCGAGAACTGCGTGCGCTCCGCCGATGCGGGCGGCGTGTGGGTCGACTATCGTTGAGCGATGGAGGGGCGATGCCGGCGTCGGCGTCGGTGAACGCCCTAGTCTTTACGCCGGGGCAAGCACGTTGGAAAATCGTTTCCAGCCAAGCCGTGGAGCGTGTGCAGGTGATGATCGAGCGCGTGGGAGCGAGCGTGCGGCGCGGTCCGTGCCGCAAACGTGATTAAATTCGCCCTTCATGCATGTGTACAGGTGAGTCCCGGGCGGCGTGCGTCGGTATCGCGCGCGCATCGGGGCCGTCAATTTCGCGCTATCCGATGAGTTCATCCGAGAAACCTCCCGCCACCGTCGAGCAGTTCCTGCAGCATCTGACGCAGGAGTACGACGGCCTCAGCAATCGCCTGAAGGTGATCGCGCGTCACGTGGAAACGAATCGGGATCAGCTTGGCCTGGAAGGCATCCAGTCGCTCGCGGAGGCGTGCGGGGTCCAGCCGTCGGCCGTCGTGCGGTTCGCGAAGCATTTCGGCTTTTCCGGCTTCTCCGAGATGCAGCGATTGTTCCGCGAGGGCCTGGCCCAGCAGATCGCGCCGGGCCGCGCGTACAACCTGCGATTGCGCGACGTCATCGAATCGGGCTCGTCGAGCCTGCAGCCCGAGCAGATCGCCGACGAATTCATCAAGGGCAGCATTGCCGGGATGCAGCAGCTGCGGCAGACGCTCGACCCGCAGGCGCTCGCGCAGGCCGTCGACCTGCTCGCCGACACGCAGGCAATCTGGATCGCCGGCTCGCGCCGTGCGTTTCCGATCGCCGTCTATCTCGACTACGCGCTGCAGCATACCGACAAGCGCATCGGCCTGTTCAGCGCGCTAGGCAGCATGCATCTTGGGCAGATCCGGTCGGTGCGCGAAGGCGACGTGATGATCGTGATCTCGTTCATGCCGTACGCGGAAGAGACGGTGCAGGTCGCGCAGCAGGCCGTGCAGCGCGGCGCGCGCCTGATCGCGATCACCGACAGCCGGATGAGCCCGCTGGCGCGGGATGCCGAGGTGACGCTGATGGTGCAGGACAGCGCGACGTTCGGGTTCCGTGCGCTGACCGCGACGATGGGCCTCGCGCAGAGCCTGTTCGTGGCGCTCGCATACCGGCTCGAGTTGTCGTACCTGCCGACCGCCGACGGAGCGCACGGCACGAAGGCCGGCTGACACCGGCCTTCCGCATGCCTGCCGCCCGCGGGCACATCCGGCGGGCGGCATACCCATCGCGCTTACTTCGCGGTCGGCATCGCGAACTCGGCACCCTTGCCGATGCTCGATGACCAGCGCTGCATCACCGACTTCTGGCGCGTGTAGAAGCGCACACCTTCCTCGCCGTATGCATGCATGTCGCCGAACAGGCTCTTCTTCCAGCCGCCGAAGCCGTGCCATGCCATCGGCACCGGAATCGGCACGTTGATGCCGACCATGCCGACCTGGATGCGCCGCGCGAATTCGCGCGCGATGCCGCCGTCGCTCGTGAAGCACGACACGCCATTGCCGAACTCGTGCGCGTTGATCAGGTCGACCGCTTCGCCGAAGTCCTTCACGCGCACGCAGCCGAGCACGGGCCCGAAGATTTCTTCCTTGTAGATGCGCATGTCGGGCGTCACATGATCGAACAGCGTGCCGCCGGTGAAGAAGCCTGCCTCGCGGCCCGGCACGCGCAGCCCGCGCCCGTCGACCACCAGTTGCGCGCCTTCGCTCACGCCTTGCTCGATATAGCCTTCGATGCGCTTCAGCGCTTCGCCGGTGACGATCGGGCCCATCTCGACTTCCGGCGACATCCCGTCGCCGATCACCAGCTTGCGCGCGCGCTCGGCGACCGCCGGCACGATCTTGTCGGCCACGTCGCCGACCAGCACCGCGACGCTGATCGCCATGCAGCGTTCGCCCGCCGAGCCGTACGCGGCGCCGATCAGCGCGTCGACCGCCTGCTCGATGTTCGCGTCGGGCATCACGACGAGGTGGTTCTTCGCGCCGCCGAGCGCCTGCACGCGCTTGCCCGACTGCACCGCACGCTGCTGCACGTAGGCCGCGATCGGCGTCGAGCCGACGAAGCTGACGGCTTGCACATCCGGATGGTCGAGCAGCGCGTCGACCGCGCCCTTGTCGCCCTGCACGACGTTGAACACGCCGGCGGGCAGGCCGGCCTGCGTCAGCAGGTCGGCCATGAACAGCGCCGCCGACGGGTCGCGTTCGCTCGGCTTCAGCACGAACGTGTTGCCCGTCGCGAGCGCGACCGGGAACATCCAGCACGGCACCATGCAGGGGAAGTTGAACGGCGTGATCCCGGCGACAACGCCGAGCGGCTGGCGCATCGTCCAGTTATCGATGCCGGTGCTGACCTGATCGGTGAAGTCGCCCTTCAGAAGCTGCGGCACGCCGCATGCGAATTCGATGATGTCGATGCCGCGCGCGACTTCGCCCTGCGCGTCGGAGAACACCTTGCCGTGCTCGGCCGTGATGATCGCGGCGAGCGCGTCGCGGTGTTCATTCATCAACTGCAGGAAGCGGTGCAGCACGCGTGCGCGGCGGATCGGCGGCGTCTCGGCCCAGGCCGGGAACGCGGCGTGAGCGGACGCGACGGCTTTCTGCACCTCGTCGTCGCCGGCGAGCGCGACGCGGCGCACCGCGCGGCCGAGCGCCGGATTGAGGACGTCCTGGAAGCGGCCGCTGCGGCCGGCAACGGGCGCGCCGTCGACATAGTGGCCGACGTCGGCGTCGGACGTGTAGGCGGGAACCGGGTTCATCGTGTCTCCAGAGGATGGGGGTGGACGGAACCTAGTCTAGGCAAAGCGGCGGGGCGGGAGAAGGCCGCGCAGCTTGATTCACTGTTCAGAATTCTGAATAATCGGTGAATGAATCAGCAAAATGTCCAGGCGCTCTGGCCGCATATCCATTCGCTGACCGTGCTGGCGGCGGCAGGCAGTTTCACGGCCGCCGCGCAGCGGCTCGGCATCAGCAAGGCCGCGATGAGCCAGCGCATCGCCGATCTCGAGAAGGCGGCCGGCGTGCCGCTGGTGCGGCGCACGACGCGCAGCGTTCGGCTCACCGACGCGGGGCAGACGCTGGTCGACAGCACGCGCGACGCGTTCGAATCGATCGGCCAGCACTTCGCGCGCGTGAAGGACCTGGCCGGCGAACCGCGCGGGCTGCTGCGCGTGACGGTGCCCGTCGCGCTGGGGCGCCAGCAGGTCGTGCCGCACTTGCCCGATTTCCTGCGGCAGCATCCGGGCGTGCATATCGAACTCGACCTGTCCGACCGGCTGCATTCGCTGACGCAGGAGGGTTTCGACCTCGCGATCCGCCATACGACGATCGCGCCGCAAACCCACGTCGCGTGGAAGCTGTGCGACACGCGTTCGTTGCTCGTCGCGAGCCGAGACTACCTCGACGCGCGCGGCACGCCGCGCCACCCGAGCGAACTCGTCGACCACAGCTGCCTGTGCTACCTGCGCGACAACGAACCGGCGGCCTGGAGCTTCGAGCCGGACGGCCGCCGGCGCCAGCGCGTGAGCGTGCCCGTGCGCGGCAGCTTTGCGGCGAACAACAGCGAGGCGATGCGCGAGGCCGCGCTCGGCGGGCTCGGCATCGCGCTGCTGCCGGATTTCAGCGCGCGGCGCGATCTCGACGCCGGCCGGCTCGTCGCGCTGCTCGACGGCTGGCGGCCGTCGGGCGCGTTCGGCGACCACATCTTCGCGATTCGGCCGTACAGCCCGGTCGTGCCGAGTGCCGTGCGCGCGCTCGTGCGGCACCTGCGCGAGCGGCTCGCGGGCGGTTTCACGGGCGCCTGACGGGCGAGGGCTCGCGAGGGCGGGCGCGCCGCGCCGCATGACCGGGCCCCGGCCGCGCGGTCAGGGGGGCGCTGCGGTAAAATTGCCGTTTCCTCCCGCGCCCGTGTGGCGCGTCATTCGAAGGTCGACAACCGATGCAGATTCACAAGGAAGTGGATGCGCGCGGGCTCAATTGCCCGTTGCCGATCCTGCGCGCCAAGAAAGCGCTCGCCGATATGGAGAGTGGGCAGATCCTCAAGGTGCTCGCGACCGATCCGGGCTCGCAGCGCGATTTCGCCGCGTTCGCGAAGCAGACGGGCAACGAGATCGTCGAAGTGACGACCCAGGACAAGACGTTCGTATTCCTGATGCGCCGCCGCTGACGGTCCGCATCACGCGCCGCTTGCGGCACCCGCACGGGCAGCGCTCGTTGCGGCCTGGCCGCGCCTCTGACACCTCTGACAATTCTTAAACCTCGTCACACGGCCGGCTGCGTATACTGACCCGGCCGGTCGTCCGTCTCGGATGGATGCGCCGGCCACGGTACGTCACATGAGGCTGGCACGGGGGCCATGCCTGACGCTACCGTCGTACAAACGGGGAGAGGACATGTCCTTCAGACCAGGGACCATTCGAAGTCCGTCCGCAGCGGAATGCATCGCGCCCGCACGCGCGGCGGGGTTGAGCCGGATCGAGCTCGACCCGGAACGGGATCGCCACGCGCGTGCCGCGCTGGAAGCGTATGCCGATTCGGCGGCGGCCGAGATGCCGTGGCTGGCCGAATCGCTCGATGAAAGGCTGCGCGGCGCCGCGCAGGACGACGGCGCAGGCTTCACGTATTGCGGCGCAACGGTCGAGCGCGTGTTCGATATCGCGCAGACGTGGGCGGCGAGCCAGCCCGACTACGCGGCGCCGGCGTGGGAGCGCGTGCGCGGCCAGCTGGAGCGGCTGCTGCGGCAGCCGGAAGATCTCCCGGCCGCGCGGCTGCGGCGCCTGTCGACCGACGATCTGGTCGAGCCGGTGGCCGGCAAGGCGGGCCCCGACTAGGCGCGCGATCGCGCGACGGGAAGGATTATTCGAATAAAGGACCGTAGTTCGCGCAATTTCTTGGCGAATTTCATACTACTATGGTGAAATCGCCGGTTCGTCCGTGCCCCGTTTTCGAGATATTTTGCCGGGGTGCCGTGTCGCGCAGGGTGCGCGCTCGGCAAACGACGGCTCGCCGGCCGGCGTCGGCGGCTGCGCGGGGTGAGCGCGGGGAGCTGAACTGGACGAATCGATTTCGATTTGCGGGGTGCTATGAGAATTGCTGTACTGGATGACGATCCGGCCCAGACGGATTTCGTCAGTCAAACGCTGACGGCCGCCGGCCACACATGCTATGCGTTCAAGGAAGGCAAGGCCCTGAAGAAGCGTCTGCAGCGCGAGACGTTCGATCTGCTCGTGCTCGACTGGAATGTGCCGGACATGTCCGGCGAGGAAGTGCTCAAGTGGGTGCGTGCGAACCAGACCGAGCACAGCCTGCCGATCATCTTCATGACGAGCCGCGACGACGAGGCGGGGATCACGCAGATCCTCAACGCCGGCGCCGACGATTACGTGGTCAAGCCCGTGTCGGGCCCGATCCTGCGCGCGCGCATCGGCTCGCTGCTGCGGCGCGCGTATCCGGTCAACGCGGAGGCGACCGTTCGCGAGTTCGACCAGTTCCGCTTCGACGTGAACCTGAAGCAGGCGTACGTCGGCGACAAGGCCGTGAGCCTCACGCAGAAGGAATTCGAGCTCGCGCTGCTGCTGTTCCAGCACCTCGACCGACCGCTGTCGCGCGCGCACATTCTCGATCTCGTGTGGAAGCAGGCGACCGACATTCCGTCGCGCACGATGGACACGCACATCTCGATGCTGCGCACGAAGCTCGGCCTGCGGCCGGAAAACGGCTATCGCCTCGCGCCGATCTACGGCTACGGCTACCGGCTCGAGCGGGTCGGCCAGGGAGAACCGGAGTGACCCAGCGAATCACGCAGCGCACGGCGCGCTTGCGCACGGCGGCACTGTACGCGGCGTGCGCGGTCGCGTTCGCGGCACAGCCGGCCGTTGCGCAGCCGCCCGCTGCCGTGGGCAAGACGGTCGTCTACCGCACGCATGCCGGCGACACGCTGTACGACGTCGCCGCGCGCTACCTGCAGGGGCCGGACGACTGGCAACTCCTGCAGCAGATCAACGGCGTGCCCGCGCCGAAGCGCCTGCAGCCGGGCGTTGTGCTGAAGCTGCCCGTCGCGCGCTTGCGCAAGGAAAAGCTGACCGCGCGCGTCGTCGCAGTGCAGGGCACGGCCGAGCGCGCGTCCGGCGCCGCTTACGCGCCGCTCGTGAGCGATGCGACGCTCACCGAGGGCGACCGCGTGCGCACGGGCGCGAACGGCTTCCTGACGCTTGAACTGGCCGATGGCACGCACATGAGCCTGCCGCCCGACAGTCAGCTCGACCTGAAGACCTTGCGCCGCACCGTGCTGACCGGCACGCTCGATCGCGAATTCGAACTCACGCGCGGCTCGGTCGACAGCGAGGTCACGCATCTGAAGAAGCGCGACGACCGCTTCCAGATCCGCTCGCCGTCGGTCGTGGCCGGTGTGCGCGGCACGCGGTTCCGCGTGAACTACGACGCCGCCGGCAACGCGGCGACGCGCGTCGAGGTGCTCGACGGCACCGTCGGCGTCGCGGGCAAGCAGCAGTCGGCCGATCCGACGCTCGTGCATGCGAACTTCGGCAGCGTCTCGACGTCGTCCGGCGCGGTCGGCGCACCCGTGCCACTGCTGCCGGCGCCCGCGCTCATGCATCCCGACAAGGTGCAGGACGAGTCCGACCTCACCTTCGACATCGTGCCGCTCGAGCGTGCGCATGCCTATCACCTGCAGCTCGCGCGCGATGCGGGCATGCTCGAGCTGTTCAGCGAAACGCGCACGGTCTCGTCGCGCGCGGTGTTCCGCGAGGTGCCGAACGGTACGTACTTCGTCCGGATTGCCGCGATTGACGACAACGGCCTCGAAGGCATGCCGCACATTTACGCGTTCGAGCGGCGCCTGATGGGGCTCGACGCGACCGCGTCGCCCGGCCCGAACGGCTATGAGTTCCGCTGGTCGCCGGACGGCGCGAGCAAGGATGCGCGTTATCGGTTCGTGCTGTCGCGCTCGAAGGACCTGAGCGCTCCGGTCGTCGACCAGATGGGCCTGCAGGCGCGCAGGATCACGGTTTCGCACCTGCCGCCCGGCGACTACTACTGGGCGGTGACGGTCGAGGAGTTCGACGGCGGCAAGTTCTATCAGAAGACGAGTCCGGTCAGCGCGTTCACGTTGTCGCGCTGACCCGCGGCGCATGAAAACCGACTCCGTTTCCCCGCGGCGGCGCCTCGGCCGCCGCTTCCTGATCGAGTGGATCGCGATCGGCTGCCTCGGGATCGCGGTGATCCTCGCGTGCGCGTTCGGCAGGTTCTCGTCGAGCGTCGACGGGCTCATCTATGACCGGCTGCTGATGCTGCGCAGCCTGCCGTTGTCGCCCGATGTCGTCGTCGTCGACATCGACAACCAGAGCGTGTCCGCGCTCGGTCGCTGGCCGTGGCCGCGCAGCGTGCACGCGCGGCTGCTCGACACGCTGGCGCGTGCGCAGCCGGCTGCCGTCGTCTACGACGTGCTGTTTACCGAGCCGTCGCCGGAAGATCGCGCGTTCGCGGACGCAATGACCCGTGTGCCGACCTTCCTGCCTGTCTTGCTGAGTCCCGAGCAGGCGGACGGCACGCGCACCATCGATCCGCCGGTGGCCGAGCTGTCGGCACGCACGACGGGGCTTGGCCACATCAATCTCGAAGTCGACCCCGACGGTATCGTGCGCAGCGTCGCGCTGTTCGAAAGCGACGGACGCGTGCGCTGGCCGCAACTGATGGTGCCCGTCTATCGTGCGATCCAGGCCGGCCGGCTGCATCCGGTCGGCGGTGTGCCCGGCGCGAATGCGCACGACCTGTCGCGCGACGCGACCGGCGAGGGCCGCTACCTGATCCCGTTCAGCCGCAACACGCCCGCCTATCCGACGCTGTCGTTCGACGACGTGCTCGAAGGGCGTGTGAAACCCGACGCGCTGCGCGGCAAGATCGTTGTCGTCGGCGTGACCGCATCGGGCCTCTACGACCGCTTCGCGACCCCGGTGTCGGGTGACTTTGGCCCGCTCGCCGGCGTGTACATTCATGCGAACGTGCTCGACATGCTGGCCACCGGCAGCGCGATCCTGCCCGCGTCTCGTATCTGGCTCTTCGCCGCATCGCTGCTGCCGCTCGCCGTGCTGCTGGGCGGATTCCTGATGCTGTCGCCGTGGCGCGCGCTGCTGCTGACGCTGAGCCTGGCCGCGCTGTCCGTCGTCGCGAGCCTGGCGCTGCTGTTCGAGGCGCGCGTGTGGCTGTCGCCCGCGCCGGCGATCTTCGGGCTGATCGCCGTCTACCCGATCTGGAACTGGCGGCGCCTGGAAATGACGATGTCCTACCTGCGCCGCGAGCTGCAGCGGCTGGCCGACGAGCCGCATCTGCTGCCCGAGGCGCCGCGCACGCGCAGCGTCGGCGGCGACGTGCTCGAACGGCAGATGGCGTTGATGGCGCAGGCCGCGCAGCGCGTCCAGGACATGAAGCGCTTCGTGTGGGACAGCCTCGACAGCATGCCGGAGCCGATCTTCGTCACGGACCTGGCCGGGACCGTGCTGATCGCGAACCATGCGGCGAAGCGCTACGGGGAACGCCTCGCGCTGCCGCTGCCGGAAGGGCGGCCGCTGCGCGCCGCGCTCGGCGAGCTGACCTTCATGAAGACCGTCGACGGCAACGCCGAACACGACGTCACGATCCGCGAACACTGGCCGGCCGCGCTCGACCCGACGCTCGGGGCCGAAGACGAAGCGATGGCGCGCGGCATCGAGGTGCGCGATCGCGACGGGCTCGACCATCTGTTACGCTACGCCCCGTGTACGAATGCGCAGGGCCACGTGACGGGCTGGATCGCCGGCCTCGTCGACGTGACCGAACTGCACGCGGCCGAGCGGCAGCGCGAGGAGGCGCTGCACCTGCTGTCGCACGACATGCGCTCGCCGCAGTCGTCGATCCTCGCGCTCGTTGAGATCGAGCGCGATCGCGTCGAAACCGACGCGATGCGCGGGCTGCTCGCGCGGATCGAGCGGTATGCGCACCGCGCGCTGTCACTCGCCGACGAGTTCGTGCAGCTGGCGCGCGCGGAGTCGCAGGCATATCAGCTCGAACCGACCAGTCTCGTCGACGTGCTGATCGATGCGAGCGACGAAGTCTGGCCGCAGGCGCAGGCGAAGCGCATCCGCATCGAGACCGACGTCGGCACCGACATGTGCTGGGCGCGCGCCGACCGCTCGCTGATCACGCGCGCGTTCGTCAACTTGCTGAACAATGCGGTCAAATACAGTCCGTCCGACACGGTGATCACGTGTACGCTGACGGTCGAGCATGCGTCGAAGCGGATGTTCTGTACGATTCGCGATCAGGGGTACGGCATTGCGCCGGAAGATCAGCGGCATCTGTTCGAGCGTTTCAAGCGATTCCATGCGGGCGAGCGGCCTGAAATCTCGGGCTCGGGGCTCGGCATGGCATTCGTGAAGACGGTCGTCACGCGCCACGGCGGCAGCGTGACGGTCGACAGCGAAGTGGGTGTCGGCACCGCGGTGACGGTGTCGCTGCCCGCGATCGACGAGCCGTCCGCCTGACAGGGCCGGGCACGACGGCAGGCATTTGGGGGAAGTCATGAGAAAGGAATGGGCAGCGACCGCGCTGGCGGTGGCGCTGTTGACGGGTTGCGCCGGCGTCACGACCGGCGTGAGCGCGCTCGGGCAGCCGACCGCGTTCGAATCCGGGGCGCACGACTACGATTTCGTTCGCACGGCCGCGCAGGCGGACGACGCCGAATACCGGCAGATCGAGACGCTCGTGCGCGACGAACTCGCGCACCGCGGCTTCGACGCGCAGCCCGGCCAGGCCGCGCGCTACCGGCTGTCGATCGCGTACGCGACGCAGCCGGCGTCGGTCGCGGCGACGGCCGACCAGTGCGGCGCGGCAAGCAGCGCGTGCGTGACCGTCGACGGGCCGGCACCGTTGGCGCTGCCGTTCGCCGGCAAGGTGTACCGCCACGTGCTGACGCTGCGTTTCGTCGACGCGAAGTCGGGCGCCGACGTCTATCGCGTGTCGGCGTCGATGCGCGATCGCGATGCGGGCACGCAGCGGGCCGCGCCGACGCTCGTGAAGAGCGCGCTCGCGAAGCTGCCGTTCGAGCAGGGCGACGGCTGGCTCGTGAAGACGAAAAAAGACGACGCGGGCGCAATGCCAAGCGTCGTCTCGGTGAAGTCGGCCGCCATCCGCTGACGCGCCGGCCGTGAGGTGAGGGCGGGCCCGCCGCGCAGGCGAGGCCGGCCCGTGCCGCGTTCAGGCAGCCGGGTGCCCGTTGCCGCGCGCGCGCAGGTACGCGTCGAACTCTGCGCCGACTTCCGGGTGGCGCAGTGCGAATTCGACCGTCGCCTTCAGGTAGCCGAGCTTGCTGCCGCAGTCGTAGCGCGTGCCCTGGTACTTGTACGCCAGCACCTGTTCATCGGCGAGCAGCGCCTGGATCGCGTCGGTGAGCTGCAACTCGCCGCCCGCACCCGGCTTCAGCGCGCGCAGGTGTTGGAAGATCCGCGGCTTCAGGATGTAGCGGCCGACCACGCCGAGGTTCGACGGCGCGACTTCCGGCGCCGGCTTCTCGACGATCGCCGACATCTTGACGATCGACTCTTCCCATTCCTTGCCGTCGACGATGCCGTACGACTTCGTCTCCGACGGCGGGATCTCTTCCACGCCGATCACAGAGCTGTGATAGTGGTCGAACACATCGACCATCTGCTTCATCACGGGCGGGTTGCCGTCGAGCAGGTCGTCGGCGAGGATCACCGCGAACGGGTTGTCGGCGACGAGCTTCTCCGCGCACAGCACCGCATGGCCGAGGCCGAGTGCTTCCGGCTGGCGCACGTAGAAGCAGTCGACGTGGCTCGGCTTGATGCTGCGCACGAGTTCGAGCAGTTTTTCCTTGCCGCGCGCCTCGAGTTCGGCCTCGACTTCGTACGACTTGTCGAAGTGATCCTCGATCGCGCGCTTGCTGCGCCCGGTCACGAAGATCATCTCGGTGATGCCTGCGGCGATCGCTTCCTCGACGGCGTACTGGATCAGCGGCTTGTCGACGACGGGCAGCATTTCCTTCGGGCTCGCCTTCGTTGCCGGGAGGAACCGCGTGCCGAGACCGGCAACGGGGAATACCGCCTTGGTGACTTTCAACATGATCGAACCTTTATTCCTGTAATCGACTTGTCAGACAGTCTATGTTCACGTTCCGATTATAGTGAACGCAAACGACCTTACTGTTTGTTACGCAGGCAACCGATCGAGCTGAGCGCGCAGTTTTTCCAGCGTGCTCTGGAATTCCGCGACGCGCTTCTGCTCCTGTTCGACCACGGCCGGCGGCGCTTTCGCGACGAACGCCTCGTTGCCGAGCTTCGCGTTGCACTTCGCGATTTCGCCCGTCAGACGCGCGATTTCCTTCGACAGGCGCTCGCGTTCGGCCGCGACGTCGATTTCCACCTTCAGCACCAGCTTGTTCGGGCCCACGATCGCGATCGGCGCGCCGTGCGCCGCCTGGTCGAGCGTCGCTTCGTCGGCCAGGATCTGCACTTCCGACAGGCGGGCGAGGGCCTGGACGTACGGCGCGAACGAGCGCAGGCGCTCGGCATCGCCGGCCGCGAGCAGCGGCACCTTGGTCGCCGGCGACAGGTTCATCTCGCCGCGCAGGTTGCGGCACGCGTCGACGATCGCCTTCAGGTCGGCCGCCCATTGCTCCGATGCCTCGTCGATCTTCTGCAGGTTCGCAATCGGATACGCCTGCGTCATCAGCGACGCTTCGCCCTCGGCGTTGCCTTGCGGATAACGGCCGGCGAGCGGCGCGACCTTCTGCCAGAGCGCTTCGGTGATGAACGGAATGATCGGGTGCGCGAGGCGCAGCACCGTTTCCAGCACGCGCAGCAGTGTGCGGCGCGTCGCGCGCTGCTGTTCCGGCGTGCCGTTCTGGATCTGCACCTTCGCGAGTTCGAGGTACCAGTCGCAGTACTCGTCCCACACGAACTTGTAGATGCTGGTGGCGATGTTGTCGAAGCGGTAGTCGGCGAAGCCCTTCGCGATGTCGGCCTCGGTGCGCTGCAGGAGCGACACGATCCAGCGGTCGGCCGCCGAGAAGTCGAGGTAGCCGCCGGGGCCGCAGTCGCCCGCGCCGCACACTTCCGGCTTGTCGGCGCCGCAGTCGTGGCCTTCGCAGTTCATCAGCACGAAGCGCGTGGCGTTCCACAGCTTGTTGCAGAAGTTGCGATAGCCTTCGCAGCGCGCGAGGTCGAAATTCACGTTGCGGCCGAGCGTCGCCATCGACGCCATCGTGAAGCGCAGCGCGTCGGTGCCGAACGCGGCGATGCCGTCCGGGAATTCCTTGCGCGTCTTCTTCTCGATGGTGGCGGCCTGTTTCGGGTTCATCAGGCCCGTCGTGCGCTTCGCGACCAGCGTCTCGAGGTCGATGCCGTCGACGATGTCGATCGGGTCGAGCGTGTTGCCCTTGCTCTTCGACATCTTCTGGCCTTCCGCGTCGCGCACGAGGCCGTGCACGTAGACCGTGTGGAACGGCACCTTGCCGGTGAAGTGCGTCGTCATCATCACCATCCGGGCGACCCAGAAGAAGATGATGTCGAAGCCCGTGACGAGTACCGACGACGGCAGGAAGTGCTTCAGTTCAGGCGTTTCGTTCGGCCAGCCGAGCGACGAGAACGGCACGAGCGCCGACGAGAACCACGTGTCGAGCACGTCTTCATCGCGCTTCAGCGCGCCCGTGTAGCCTTGCGCGGCGGCCTTCGCGCGCGCGTCTGCCTCGTTGCGTGCGACGAACACCTCGCCGTTCTCGCCGTACCATGCGGGAATCTGGTGGCCCCACCACAGCTGGCGCGAGATGCACCAGTCCTGGATGTTCTCGAGCCACTGGTAGTAGGTGGTCGTCCAGTTTTCCGGCACGAACTTGATCTGGCCGTTGCGCACGACGTCGAGCGACGTTTCGGTGATCGACTTGCCCGGGTTGAACGTGCCTTCCGGCGCCGGCTTCGTCATCGCGACGAACCACTGGTCGGTCAGCATCGGCTCGATCACGACGCCCGTGCGGTCGCCGCGCGGCACCATCAGCTTGTGCGGCTTCACGGAGTCGAGGAAGCCTTCCGCATCGAGGTCGGCGACGATCGCCTTGCGCGCGTCGAAGCGGTCGAGGCCGCGATACTGCTCGGGGCCGTTGTCGTTGATCTTGGCGTCGAGCGTCAGGATCTCGATCGGCGTGAGGTTGTGGCGCAGGCCGACCTGGTAGTCGTTGAAGTCGTGCGCGGGCGTGACCTTCACGACCCCCGTGCCGAACTCGCGGTCGACGTAGTCGTCGGCGATCACCGGGATCTCGCGGCCCGTCAGCGGCAGCGTGACGAGCTTGCCGATCAGGTGCGCGTAGCGCTCGTCCTCCGGATGGACCATCAGCGCGACGTCGCCGAGCATCGTCTCGGGACGCGTCGTCGCGACGGTCAGCGAGCCCGAACCGTCGACGAGCGGGTAGCGGATGTGCCACAGGTGGCCGTTTTCCTCCTCGCTCGCGACCTCGAGATCCGACACCGCGGTGAGCAGCACCGGATCCCAGTTGACGAGGCGCTTGCCGCGGTAGATCAGGCCCTGTTCGTAGAGCGTGACGAACACGTCGCGCACGGCGGCGGACATCTTGTCGTCCATCGTGAAGTATTCGCGCGACCAGTCGGGCGACGCGCCGAGGCGGCGCACCTGGCCGGTGATCGTCGAACCGGACTTTTCCTTCCATTCCCACACGCGCTCGACGAACTTCTCACGGCCGAGGTCGTGTCGCGACACGCCCTGTGCGTCGAGCTGGCGCTCGACGACGATCTGGGTCGCGATCCCCGCGTGGTCGGTGCCGGGCAGCCACAGTGTGTTCTCGCCGAGCATCCGGTGGTAGCGGGTGAGGCCGTCCATGATCGTCTGGTTGAACGCGTGGCCCATGTGCAGCGTGCCCGTCACGTTCGGCGGCGGCAACTGGATCGAGAAATCGGGGCGGGCCGGATCGAAGGCCGGGGCCGCATAGCCGCGCTTTTCCCACTCCGGCCCCCATTGGGACTCGATGGTGCGGGGCTCGAAACTCTTCGCAAGCGTGTTGTCGCTCATGGTGGAAATCTGCCGAAAAATGCGTGAATTGGATGCCGAATCTGACAATTATAAATGGATGCACATCGGCCAGCCATCGCTTGGCCGCGCGGGCAGGTCGCAGGGGCGCCGCAACGCGGGCGACGGCATGCGGCGGAACGGATCGAAAACGGCATCGCGCGGCCGACTTATAATGGCGGGTCCGCACTTTTCTCGCACGTCCGCTGCCGCTCCATGCCCGATCTGCTCGCCAATCTGAACCCTGAACAATACGCCGCCGTCACGCTGCCGAACGAACCGGCGCTGATCCTCGCGGGGGCGGGCAGCGGCAAGACCCGCGTGCTGATCACGCGCATCGCGTGGCTGATTCAGCAGGGCTACGCGTCGCCGGCCACCGTGCTTGCCGTCACCTTCACGAACAAGGCCGCGCGCGAAATGATGGCGCGGCTGTCGGCGATGATGCCGATCGACACGCGCGGCATGTGGATCGGCACGTTCCACGGGCTGTGCAACCGGATGCTGCGCACGCACTGGCGCGACGCCGGCCTGCCGCAGACCTTCCAGATCCTCGACACGGCCGACCAGTTGTCCGCGATCAAGCGGCTGATGAAGGCGGCGAATGTCGACGACGAAAAATATCCGCCGAAGAACGTCCAGTACTTCATCAACAACGCGAAGGAGCAGGGGCTGCGTCCCGACAAGGTCGACGCGTCCGACAACTTCAACCGCAAGTTCGTCGAGCTCTACCAGGCGTACGACCAGCAGTGCCAGCGCGAGGGTGTCGTCGACTTCCCCGAACTGCTGCTGCGCTGCTACGAGCTGCTCGCGTACAACGCGCCGCTGCGCGCGCACTACCAGGCGCGCTTCAAGCATATTCTCGTCGACGAGTTCCAGGACACCAACAAGCTGCAGTACGCGTGGCTCAAGATGCTCGCGGGCGGCGAGAACGCGATCTTCGCTGTCGGCGACGACGACCAGTCTATCTACGCGTTCCGCGGTGCGAACGTCGGCAACATGCGCGACTTCGAAGACGAATTCCGCGTGCGCAACCTGATCAAGCTCGAGCAGAACTACCGGTCGCACGGCAACATCCTCGACGCGGCGAACCAGCTGATCTCGAACAACTCGCATCGCCTCGGCAAGAACCTGCGCACCGACGCCGGCCATGGCGAGCCCGTGCGCGTGTACGAGGCGAGCACCGATGCGCAGGAAGCCGGCTGGATCGTCGAGGAGATCCGCTCGCTGATCAACACCGGGATGTCGCGCAGCGAGGTGGCCGTCCTGTATCGCAGCAATGCGCAGTCGCGTGCGATCGAGCACACGCTGATGACGTCGGGCATCCCGTATCGCGTGTACGGCGGCCTGCGCTTCTTCGAGCGCCAGGAAGTGAAGCACGCGCTCGCGTACCTGCGCCTGATCGACAACCCGAACGACGACACCGCGTTCGTGCGCGTCGTGAATTTCCCGACGCGCGGGATCGGCGCGCGCTCGATCGAGCAGCTCGCGGACGCCGCGCGCCTGTACGACTGCTCGATGGCCGCGGCGATCCCGTACGTCACCGGCAAGGCCGGCACGAGCCTCGGCGCGTTCGCGAACCTCGTCGCGAAGATGCGCGCCGAGACGCAGCAGATGAGCCTGCCGGAAATGGTCGAATACGTCGTGCGCGCGAGTGGCCTCGCCGATTTCTACCAGGGCGAGCGTGAAGGCCAGGACCGCCTCGAGAACTTGCAGGAACTCGTGAACGCGGCCACCGCGTTCGTGAGCGAGGAAGGCTACGGGCTCGATGCGCCGGCCCGCTCGATTCCGCTGCGCGCGGGCGCGATCGCGGCGCCGGAGCTTGGCGTGGACGTGGACGATCCGACAGTCGAGGTGCTCGATCCGGCGCCGCTCGGCGACCCCGCGCAGAACCCCGACACGATGACGCCGCTCGCGGGCTTCCTGTCGCACGCGTCGCTGGAGGCCGGCGACAACCAGGCGCAGGCCGGCCAGGACGCGGTGCAGCTGATGACGGTGCACGCGGCGAAGGGTCTCGAATTCTCGGCTGTGTTCATCACCGGCCTCGAGGAAGGGCTGTTCCCGCACGAGAACAGCGTGCTCGAATCGGATGGTCTCGAGGAAGAGCGGCGGCTGATGTATGTTGCGATCACGCGCGCGAAGGAGCGGCTCTACCTGTCGTTCGCGCAGAGCCGGATGCTGCACGGCCAGACGCGATACAACGTGCGCTCGCGCTTTTTCGACGAATTGCCGGAGCACGTGCTGAAGTGGCTCACGCCGAAGGTCGAGGCGGGTTCGCGCTGGGGCGGCCGCTCGGACAACGCCGGCTGGGGGCGCGACTGGTTCGCGCGGCCGGGCGGCGGCAGTCGCGAGCAGGTCGTCGACGCGGCGGTCTCCGCGCCGCTGCCGGCGTTCGCGAACAAGCAGCGCGCGGCCGACACCGGCTTCCGCATCGGCCAGCAGGTATTCCATACCAAGTTCGGCGAGGGGACGGTCACTGCGCTCGAAGGCAACGGCGCCGATGCGAAGGCGCAGGTGAAGTTCAAACGGCACGGCGAGAAGTGGCTCGCGCTGGCGGTCGCGAAACTGCAGGCGGTGGAATGATGACCATCGCCATGACTGAAACGGTTTCGACGCGCCCGCTCGGCATTCTGGCAGCGCTGCCCGAGGAACTCGGCGACCTGATCGCCGCGATGCGTGCCGAAGGCGTGATGAAGACGATCACGCTCGGTCGCCGCGATTATCACGTCGGCACCGTGCACGGCGCGGCCTGCGTCGTCACGCTCGCGCGGGTCGGCAAGGTTGCGGCCGCCGCGACGGTCAGCGCACTGATTCATGTGTTCGGCGTGTCCGGCATCGTATTCACCGGCGTCGCCGGTGGCGTGTCGCGCACGGTACGCGTCGGCGACGTCGTCGTCGCCGATCTGCTGCTGCAGCACGATCTCGACGCGTCGCCGCTGTTTCCGCGCTACGAGGTGCCGCTGCTCGGCATCACGCGGTTCGCGACCGATGCGGCGCTGACGGCTCGTCTGAAGGCCGCGTGCACGCTGTTCGTCGCCGAGGAGGGCGCGCGGTTCGCCGAGCGTTTCGGGCTGGCGGGTGCGACGTTGCACGGCGGGCTGATCATCAGCGGCGACCGCTTCGTGTCGAGCGAGCGGGAAGTCGTCGCGCTGCGCGACGCGCTGCCGGACGCGCTCGCGGTCGAGATGGAAGGTGCGGCGATCGCGCAGGTGTGCGCCGAGCACGACGTGCCGTTCGCCATCGTGCGCACGATCTCCGATACGGCCGACGATCACGCGACGCAGTCGTTCTCGCATTTCCTGTCGGCGATCGCGAGCAGCTATTCGTCCGGCATCCTCAAGCGTTTCCTTTCGCTGCATGCGACGACGGCGGCCTGAAGCCGCCGTCGCACTGTCCCTTCGAATCGGCCGGTTCGTCACGTCTTCTTGCGCCGGCTGCTTTCGAGGTTCGGCAGGAACACCGTCAGCACGCCGATCAGCGGCAGGAACGAGCACACCTTGTAGACGAACGTGATGCTCGTCGCGTCCGCGAGCTGGCCGAGCACGGCGGCACCCACGCCGCCCAGGCCGAACGCGAAGCCGAAGAACAGGCCCGCGACCATCCCGACCTTGCCGGGCATCAGCTCCGTCGCATAGACGAGGATCGCGGCGAACGCCGACGCCAGCACGACGCCGATGATCACGCTCAGCACGCTTGTCCAGAACAGGTTCGCGTACGGCAGCAGCAGCGTGAACGGCGCGACACCGAGGATCGACACCCAGATCACGTACTTGCGGCCGATCCGGTCGCCAACCGGGCCGCCGATCAGCGTGCCGGCCGCGACCGCCGCGAGGAACACGAACAGGTGGATCTGCGCGGCCTGCACCGACAGGTGGAACTTGTCGATCAGGTAGAACGTGAAATAGCTGTTGATGCTTGCGAGGTAGAAGTACTTCGAGAAGACCAGCAGCACCAGCACGCCGATCGCGGCGAGCACGCGGCCCTGCGACAGCGTCGGATGGCCGGCCGCCGCGGCCTTCTTCTTCATCGACGGATGCTTCTTGTACCAGTGGCCGATCTGCGTGAGGACGACCATCGCGACGAGCGCGGCCGCCGAGAACCACGCAATGCTGTGCTGGCCGTGCGGAATGATCACCAGCGCGGCGAGCAGCGGCCCGAGTGCCGAACCTGCGTTGCCGCCGACCTGGAACAGCGACTGCGCGAGCCCGTGCTGGCCGCCCGATGCCATCCGCGCGACGCGCGACGATTCCGGATGGAACACCGATGAGCCGCAGCCGACCAGCGCCGCCGCCGCCAGCAGCGTCGGGAAGTTCTGCGCGGCCGACATCAGCAGCAGCCCCGCGAGGGTGAAGCCCATCCCGACCGGCAGCGAATACGGTTTCGGCCGCTTGTCCGTGTACAGGCCGACAAGCGGCTGCAGCAGCGACGCGGTGATCTGGTAGGTCAGCGTGATCAGGCCGATCTGCGCGAACGACAGCGCGAACTGGCTCTTGAGCATCGGATAGATCGCGAGGATCAACGACTGGATCATGTCGTTGAGCATGTGCGAGAAGCTGATCGCGCCGAGCACGGGGTAAACGGTACGCGGAGCGGGTGGGGCAGACGGCTGGGCTGCGGCTGTTGCGCCGGCGCCCGTATCGAGGCTGGTTTCCATGTGAGCTGAGCGAGTTGAGGTGGCGGGACGCGCTCTGATGGGGATCGGCGCGTTCGAATCGTTGTTGCGTCAAAGAAGTCTAATGTGGCGCATCGAGAATGTCAGGACAAGTTTTGTCGCGATTCGGACATTGCTGTGACGATTCGGCCATGACGCGTTTTTTGGCCAGGTATAACGCTGCGACGCTGCGGCGGGTCCGCCTTTCATCGGGCCGCGCGGGACCGGATCGGTGTTTGCCCGGACTCAAGGCGCGCCGATGGCGGCCGTAGAACGACGCAGCGACATCACGAGTGCGCCACGTGCGGCACCGGCCACGAGCCGGGCGAGCGCAGGGCGCGCGGCATGGCGGGCCATCGCGGCAATGCCGGCCGCCGGAACCGACCTTTCCGGCGGCATGATCAATACGGGGAAATATCGATGAAAGCAGCTTCATTGCATCCGCGGCCGGTTGCGGCCGCCGCCACATCCGACGCAGCCGCCAGGCCCGCCGCATGGCGCGCGCGCTCAGCCCGGCGCGAACGCCGGTCGTGGACGGTCAAGGCGACGTTGCGCGCGGCCTTCGCGATCCTGCTGGCCGGCACGCTCGCGATCGGCGTGTTTTCGTTGTGGCAGATCAGCCGGCTGAACGCGTCGATTGCGTCGGTCTATGAGCAGGGGCACGTCGCGAGCCGGGCGGCGGAGGAGGTGCGCGCCGAGGTGCTGCGCGCGAGCCGCGCGCAGAAGATGCTGCTGACCGCGACCACCGCGAAGGAGCGCGACGACCTGGGCGCCGAGGTTGGCGCGGGGCTCGCGTCGATCGGCCAGGCGCTCGCGACGCTGCAGCGATACGCGGATCCGTCCGATGCGGACGATTCCGCGCGACTGCGCGCGTTCTCGATGGCGGTCGGCACGTGGAGCGGCCATCTGCGCGATTTCGTCGCGCTCGTGCAGGCGCAGCCGCTCGACCTGTCGCAGATGAACTGGCAAGTCGGCACGCAGGACGTGTCGCTGCTGGTCGAGACCGGCAAGCTCGAGAAGCTCGTCGCGATGCTGGTGAAGACGCGCGGCGCGAAGTCGAAGGCGACGCTCGATGCGTCCGCAACGATCTTCTCGTCGTCGTTCGCGATGATCGCGGCGATGACGGCCGCGCTGATCGTGCTGGCGATCGCGATTGCCGAAGGGGTCGTGCGCCGCCTCGCGTCGCAGCTCGGCGGCGAGCCCGCGGAGGCGAAGGCGATCGCCGCCGACATCGCGCGGGGCGACCTCACACGGCCGATACCGCTCGGCCGGCACGACCGCGACAGCATGGTGCGCGCGCTGTCCGACATGCAGACCGGGCTCGCGGCGACCGTCGGCGAGATCGCCGTCAGCGCCGAGGCGATCGCGGCCGCGTCCGGCGAGATCTCGACCGGTAACCTCGACCTGTCGCGGCGCACCGAGCAGCAGGCCGTCGCGCTGGAGCGCACCGCGGCCAGCATGGAGGAACTCACGTCGACGGTGCGGCAGAATGCCGAGAACGCGCGGCAAGCGAGCACGCTCGCGGCCAATGCGTCGGCCGTCGCGGAGGCGGGCGGCGAAGTCGTCGGGCGCGTGGTCGCGACGATGAGCGAGATCGACGACAGCGCGAAGAACATTCGCGACATCATCGGCACGATCGAGGGGATCGCGTTCCAGACCAACATTCTCGCGTTGAACGCCGCGGTCGAGGCGGCGCGCGCGGGTGAGCAGGGACGCGGTTTTTCGGTGGTCGCGGGCGAGGTGCGGCTGCTCGCGCAGCGCGCGGCGACCGCGGCGAAGGAGATCCGTGCGCTGATCGGCGCGTCGGTCGAGCGCGTCGCGAACGGCGCGGCGCTCGCGCACGATGCGGGCCGCACGATGAACGACGTGGTGCGGGCGGTCAAGCGCGTGACCGACATCATCGGCGAGATCTCCGCGGCGTCGGACGAGCAGAGCGCGGGAATCGACGAGATCGGCCGCGCCGTCACGCAGATGGATGCGGGCACGCAGCAGAACGCGGCGCTCGTCGAACAGGCAGCCGCAGCAGCGAACGCGCTCGACGAGCAGGCGCAGGCCCTCAAGTCGCTGGTCGGACGCTTTCGCATCGCGGCCTGAGCGTCGCTTCGTCCCACACCGTCGCGAGCCGTCCGTGGGCGACGCGCAGGCTGGCGGGCTGCTGTCGATCGGTGACAGTCCGTGCAGTCGGCCCGCACGCAATCCCTTACAATGCGCCTCCACATAGCTGGGGGCCAGATCCGCTCGGCGTGCGGTCGCACCGACTCCGGGGCGACCGCACGCCGAGCGGGTCGTAACAATGACGATGACGATTTACCTGACGGGATACGTGTGGATGCTCGCGTCCGCCGCGATCGGAGTGCGCATGCGCACGGCCGCGTGGCGATGGCTCGCGGCGGGCATCGCGCCGGCCGCCGCGTTCGCCGTGCTGCGGGGCCGGACGGGCACCGACACGGCGATCTACCACGACATCATTACCGGCATCTGGAGCGGCAACCTGAAGGTCGTGCCGCGCACGCTCGAACCGGGCTTCGTCTGGCTCGTGCGCGCGCTCGAGTGGCTCGGGCACGATCCGCACATCGCGATGGCGATCCTGTCGCTGCTGGTCGTCGTCGCCTGCGTGGCCGCGTTCGGCCGGAGCGCCGAGGACGCATGTGTGTTCGCCACGCTGATCTTTCCGCTGTTCTTCTACGACATGGCGATGAGCGGCGTGCGCTACGGCGTCGCGTTCTGTGTCGCGAAGCTTGCTTCGGACGCGTGGGCGCGCAGGCGGCACGGCGCGTCGCTCGCGTTCGCTGCCGCGGCGACCAGCATGCACGTGTCGGCGGCGCTGCTTGTCGTGCTGCTGCAGATCCGACGGTTGCGCCTGCTGCGCTATGCGGGGCTGGCAGTCGCGATCGGCGGCGTGCTGTTCGCGATGCATCACGACGCGCTGCTCGCGAAGGTCGGCCTGTATGCGGCGTTCACGCCGCCCGCGCAGACATCGGGCGGCGCACCGCTCGGCCTTGCGATGCTGACGCTCGCTGCCGGCTGGGTGCTGCTGGCGCGCATGCCGCGCACGCTCGTGTTCCTGTTCGTCTGCGAGATCGCGAGCTTCGCGCTCGCGCGGGTCAGCTATGCGGGGCTGCGCTTCCAGTGGCTCGTGCTGTTCGCGATGGGCTGTCAGTTCGTGCCGATACAGCACGTGCCGGGGATCCGGCGCCGGCACGTCATCGTTGCGCTGGCCCTGATCGGCGCCGTCGGCTTCGCGATGCGAATGCGCAACATGCTCGGCGAATACGGGCTCGGCCCGTCGCCGTTCCTGCCTTACCGGTTCTTCTGGGAGTGACGCGGCCGGGTGCGGTGGCGCCCGGCCGGAGTGCCGTCACGACTTCTTCTGCTTGTCCGGATCGATGATGACCGTGCAGGTCGTGCCCGCCGACAGCACCACGTCGGCCGGCACTTCGTCGATGCGGATGCGCACCGGCACGCGCTGCGCGAGGCGCACCCAGTTGAAGGTCGGGTTCACGTCCGCGACGAGGTCGCGGCTTTGCGGGTTGTCGCGATCGTAGATGCCGCGCGAGATGCTCTCGACATGGCCCTTCATCACGCCGCCGCTCATCAGCCGCATCTCGGCCGGTGCGCCGACCTTCACGCGCGGCAGCTTGGTTTCCTCGAAGTAGCCGTAGACCCAGAACGAATGGCTGTCGACGATCGCGAGCTTCGCCTGGCCGGCCACCGCGTAGTTGCCCTTGAACGTCTGCAGGTTCGTGATGTAGCCGTCGACCGGCGCGACCACGCGCGTGCGTTCGAGATTGAGCTTCGCGGCATCGAGCGCGGCGATTGCCTGCTGGTACTGCGCGTCGGCGCTCGATGCGCTGTGCGCCGCGTTCTCGCGGTTTTCCTTCGACACGACGAGCGCGTCGAGGTCGGCACGACGGGCCGCGTCGTCGCGGCGCATCTGCAATTCCGCGCGGCGGGCGGCGACGGCCGCCTGCGCCTGCTCGACCGCGATCTGATAGTGCGACGGGTCGATCTGCATGATCAGGTCGCCCTTTTTCACGAGCTGGTTGTCATGCACCGGCAGCTCGACGATCGCGCCCGACACGTCCGGTGCGACGTTGACGATCTCGGCACGGACGCGCCCGTCGCGCGTCCAGGGATCGTCCATGTAGTGCACCCACAGCGAGCGCCCGATCAGGATCGCGACGAGAAGGATGACGGCGGTCGCGACGAAGCCGAAGAGTTTTCTGAGAATCATGATGGTTCGGAATCAACGGTAAACGGCAAGACTCAGTCCGCCGCAAATGCAGACGAGAAGGCACGCACGGAACAGCGACGGGTGCCAGACGAGACGGTAGAGGCCCGTGTAGGCAAGCAGGCGGTCGACGGCCCAGGTCGCCAGCGCGCCCAGGACGAACATCAGGACCACCGTGGGCATGTAGGCATCGAGAATGGCGATTTCACGCGGCATCATGACGAGGCTCCTTGTTGGGGACGCACGGGGCGATTGCGGTTGAGCGGCTCGAGGGGCGATTCCGGATCGAGCAGCGCCGTGCGTACGAAATGCAGATGACTCAGGATGCGCTGCAGCCGATGACGCTCCTCGCGCGACGGCGTGAACGCATCGAGCGTCTGCCGGGTCGCGTCGATCGCGGCGTTGACCGCGTCGAGCGTCGCGTCGAAGCGCGCTGCGTTCGGCTTGCGGAACAGCGCGGACAGCGCGGTGCGCATCGTCTCGATCGCGCGTCGCCACGGCGTGGTCGGCGCATAGCGCGGGTCGGACGGCAGCATCGCCAGTTCGGTGCGCAGGTCGAGCGCCGCATTGCCCGTCTCCAGCACCGCGAACATCCAGCGCAGCGCGTCGCGCTGCACGTCGGGCTGGTCGGCCGATAGCGTGTGCGCCTGGAACATCAGGTCGCGCGCGCCGCTCTCGAAGCGCGTGCGCAGTCCGGCCAGACGTGCGTGGCACGCGGCGACCACCTGGTGGCGCAGGTCGGCGAACAGCCGCTTCTTGAGCCACGGCGCGGTCGGCGGAAACAGCACCGCGAACGCGATCGCCGAGACCAGCATCGACAGCACCAGCGCGAGCGCGTCGTTCATGAAGCTCATCGGGTCGTAGTGCGTGATGTTGTCGGGGCCGGCGAGGAAGCTGAAGAAGATCAGGTAGCCCATCCCGTAGCCCGCGAGCTTCGGCTTCAACGTCATGAAGATGCCGATCGCGAGCAGCGGCGCGAGGGCCGCGCACAGCAGCGGGAAGCCGTCGATGTGCGGGTAGATGCCGAATGTCAGCAGGAAGCCCGTGCATACGGCCAGCGCGGTACCCATGCCCATCTGGGCGGACATCGCGGTCGGGCGCGGCGTCGACGACGCGAGCGCGCAGGTGGCCGCGGCCGTCAGCGTCATCGTCACGCCGCTCGGCCACGCGGTTTCGATCCAGAACCAGCCGAGCACCAGGATCACGGTCGCGGTCCGAATCGCCGCGATCACCATCGCCGTCACGTTGGTGCGCGGTTCGTAGCGCTCGATCCAGCGTTCGCGCTCGTGCGTCGGGGTCGACAGCGACGCATAGGTCGCCGCGTATTCGTGCAGGTCCGTGATGAAGCGGTACAGCAGCTCGGTGGCCGTGTCGAAGTCGAGCAGTGGAAAATCCGGTTGCGTCTCGAGCGCGGCGCGCGTCACGCGGATGCGGCGCGGCAGCGCGTCGCGCCACGCGAGCAGCTGTTCAGCCGCGAGCGCGGCGTCGGCCGACGAGCGTACCGGTTCGCCATTGCGCGTCAGAAGTGGTGCGATTTCGCGGAAGTACGGCTCGATCGCATCGATCGCGGCCTGCGCGCCGGCCGCGCGCAACCGGTTCATCAACTGGTGCAGTGCGTGGAAGCGGCTCGATACGCTCATGAACTCGCTGTTCAGTCGCGCGAGGCGGCCGCTGCGCATCCGCGTGTCCGGATCCTCGAACACGGCCATGCTGCGCGCCGCTTCGAAGCCGACCACATCCGCGACGAAGCGCGCATGGATGGTTTCGATGTGCGCGCGGTCGAGCTGGCCCGACAGCGCCGCCGCGACGTAGTCGACGAAGCTGCTGAAGCGCTTGCGCACGGTCGTGCGCATCTGCTCGCCGGTGTACTGCGGAAACACCAGCGCGCTGACGACGCCTGCGGACACGATCCCGACCATGATCTCGGCGACCCGCGTCATCGCGCTCATGAACGCGCCGTCCGGATGTTGCGATGCCGGCAGCCCGATCAGCGCGGTCGTGTAACCGGCGAGCAGGAAGCCGTAGCTGCGGAAGTTGCGGTTGCGCGCGGCGCCGGCCGTGCACAGGGCGACCCACAGCGCGACGGCCAGCAGGAACAGCTGCGGCTGCTGCGGGAACAACCCGACGAACGTGAGCGTCGCGATCAGCCCGAAGATCGTGCCGGCGACCCGGTAGAAGCTCTTCGCGAGCACCGCGCCGCTTTGCGGCTGCATCACGATGAACACCGTGGTCATCGCCGTCTTCGGCGCCGGCAGGTCGAGCCGCATCGACACGCCGGTCGCGATGAACGCGGCGAGCAGTGCCTTGAACAGATAGAGCCACGCGGCGCCGTCGCTGCGGGCCCAGTCGCCGAACGCGGCGGACCAGGCCGCGAGCGGGCCGGCGGCGTGCGTGGAAGCGTGGGAGGAGGCGGACATGACGGTTGCTCCGCGTTACCGTGCGGCCGACGCGGCACTCGCGGCGGATTCGTCATGCGGCGGATGGCCGCCCTGAACGTCTGTTTCCGTCTCGACGCCGCCGCCGAGCGCGGCCATCAGCTGCGCGTGCGCGGCGAGGCGCTCGGCGTCAATGCGGGCCGCCGTCTCCTGCGCGCGCAGCAGCTGCTGTTGCGCGACCAGCACGTTCACGTAATCGGTTAGCCCGCGGCGGAAGCCTTCGCGCGACAGCTGGTAGCTGCGGTCGTTGGCGGCGACCGAGCGCGCGGCGTCCTTCTTCTGCGTATCGAGCGAGCGGATCCGCACGACCTGGTCGGCGATGTCCTTGAGCGCGCCGACGACCGTCTGGTTGTAGCGCTCGACCGCCTGGTCGTAGCCGGCGTCGGCTGCACCGAGTTGCGCGCGCAGGCGGCCGCCTTCGAAGATCGGCAGCGACAGCGCGGGGCCGGCGGTCCAGCCGCCGTTCATCGCCCGCAGGAAGTCGGCGAACGGCGCGGTCACGCCGAAGCCGCCGACCGTCGCGAGCAGATCGATGTTCGGGTAGAACGCGGCTTTCGCGACATCGATGCCCCGTGCCTGCGCGTCGACCATCCAGCGGGCCGCGACGACGTCCGGGCGGCGGCCGAGCAGGTCGGCCGGCATGGCGGACGGCAAGCCGGCCGGCGCGTCGAGCGTCAGGCTCGGCCGCTTGATCGCATCGCCGGCGCCCGGGCCCTTGCCCGCGAGCGCGGCGAGCTGGTGGCGCGCGAGCTGGATCGCTTCTTCATAGCTGTCGATCTGGCGCTCGTAGTCGGGCAGCGTCGATTCGGCCTGGCTGACTTCGAGCTGCGTGCCGAGGCCCGCCTGCAGGCGCTTGCGCGCGAGATCGGCCAGTGAGCGCTGGCGTTCGAACGTTTCGTGCGCGAGGTCGAGCAGCGCGTAGTTCATCGACATGCCGACATACGCGCGTACGACGTTGACCTCGAGCTCGAGCTTCGCCGCCCGTGCGTCGGCTGCGGTCGCATGCGCGGTGTCGAGCGCGCGCTCGGTCGCGTTCTTGTCCTTGCCCCACAGGTCGAGGTGGTACGACAGGCCGAGCGTGCCGGTGTTGTTCCACGTGTCGGTGTTGGCGAGCGGCCCCGGGCCGTAGTAGACGTTATCGGGCCAGTGCTGGCGCATCAGCGACAGGTTGCCGTTGATCTGCGGCAATTCCGCCGAACGGGCCACGCGTGCCATCGCCTGCGCTTCGCGAACGCGGGCCTCGGCGGCCGCGAGGGTCGGGTTGCCGGCCTGCGCGGCGGCGATCCACGCGTCGAGCTGCGGGTCGCGGTAAGCGCGCCACCAGTCGGACGCGGGCCAGCCCGCGTCGCGGTTCGCCGCGCGGATGGCGGCACCGGCATCGAGCGTGTTCGCTTCGATGCGGGCGGACTGCGGCTTGTTGTCGCCCATGCTCGCGCACCCGGCCATTATTAATGAGACTGCAAGAACCGCCAGTGCCAGCGTCCCTTTTGTTGCCGGAGACCGCACGATTTTCTCCCTTTCGGATATAGATGAGTCGGATGCGATTATATTTTTCAGTGATTCCTGAATAAATGGACAAGGATGCAAGTCATTTTTACGAATCCTGAGATAATATTTGTTCGACCCTGTGCAACAATCCATCCGGATTCAAACGGGTAATGCGATGGATACGCTACAAAACATGCGGGTATTCGTCCGCGTGGTCGACGCGGGAAGCTTTACCGCGGCCGCCCAGCAGATGAATTCGACTACTGCCTACGCGTCGCGCGCCGTGTCGGATCTCGAGGCGCATCTGCGCACGCGCCTCCTGAACCGGACGACACGCCGGATCGCGCTGACCGAGGCAGGCGAGCGCTACCTGCAGCGCTGCGAGCAGATCCTCGCGTACGTCGACCAGGCCGAGGCCGAAGCGGGCGACGCGCACGCGCGCCCGTCGGGCAAGCTGAAGGTCCATTGCTTCACGAGCCTCGGGCAGCACTACCTGGTGCCGGCCATCGCG
Source organism: Burkholderia sp. Bp9004 (assembly GCF_003858025.1). NCBI lineage: Bacteria > Pseudomonadati > Pseudomonadota > Betaproteobacteria > Burkholderiales > Burkholderiaceae > Burkholderia > Burkholderia sp. Bp9004. The sequence goes on from NZ_QTQD01000022.1 coordinate 109,457, forward strand.
CGCTATCGGCAGCGCTATCCGGACGTGCACGTCGAACTGACGCTCGCGCAGCGGATGCCCGACCTGCTCGACGAGGGGTACGACGTCGCGATCGTCGTCGGCCGCGACCTGCCCGATTCGGGGCTCGTGTCGCAGCGGCTCGGCGAGAGCTACAGCGTCGTGTGCGCGTCGCCCGGCTATGTCGACGCGCACGGCGTGCCGCGGACTCCCGCGGATCTCGAGCATCACGTCTGTCTCGGGATGGTCGCGCCGGGATTTCACTTCGACGAGTGGTCGCTGTCGGGGCCGCGCGGCGACGAGGTGATTCCGATCACGGCGCCGCCGTTCCGCGTGAACGTCGCAGAGGCGCTCGCGGTGGCCGTGCGGGAAGGGATGGGGATCGGCGGGTTGCCGCTCTATTCGGCGATCGGCGGGCTGCGCAGCGGGCACATCGTGCGCGTGATGCCCGAATACCGGTCGCACGTGATGAACATTTACGCGCTGTATCCGTCGCGCCAGTACCTCGACGCGAAAATCCGCACCTGGGTCGATTTTTTGCGCGACGAGTTGCCGGCCACGCTCGAAGCCGACGAAGCCGCGCTCGCGCAGTTCACGGCTGCGACATGAGCGCGCGGTCGACCCCGATCTGACGAGATTTGTCCTTCGCGCAACATTTTTTTACCCTCGGACGGCGGACAGTTTGATACTGTTCAAATCAGAGAGATTTGGATCTGCCCATACCCGGAGTCGCAATGGATACGCAACTGATGATCGGCCTTGGAGTTCTGCTTGGTGCGGCTGCTGCCGCCGCGGCGACGCGCGATCTGCTGCGCGCGATGAAGGCACGGATGAAGCCGGTGCCGGTGCGGGTGCGCCCGTCGTCGAACGGATCGCGCCGCGCCGATCGCTGATCGGGCGGCCTTTCGGATCGGGAAGGGCCGCATCACGCGCCCCGACGGCCGGGCGCTCAGCCGAGTTCGACCACTCTGTCCCACGCAAACGCGGGATTTTCCAGTTCGCCGGTGCGCCGGTGGATATAGCCGCGCGGGTTGCACACCACGCGCGTGCCGCTGTCGGTCACGTAATCGAATGATGTATGCGTGTGGCCGTGGATCCACAGGTCCACGGGCGGCCGCACGAGTTCAGCCATGTCCGTGACGAATCCCGCAGATGCGAGGTCTTCCGCGTAACGCTCGGCCAGCGAACGCAGGTGCGGCGCATGATGGGTGACGACGATCGTGCGGCCGTCGAACGGCGTCGCGAGCCGTGCTTCCAGCCACGCACGGCCTTGCCGGTGCAGCGCGATCGCGTCGGCCGGCGTGAAATCCCGCTCCGGCGCCACCGCCGCATGCAGTGCCGCATCGTGCGGCCACGTCACCTGGATCAAGCCCTTGAAATCGAGCATCACACGCATGCCGGCATCGATCGCGCGTGCGATGCTCGTCTCGTCGGCGCCGAACAGCGAGAAATCGGACCACAGCGTCGTACCCAGCACGCGGAAGCGCTGCGCCGGATCGACGTACACGCCGTTGTTCAGGTAATGCACGTTGTCGATCGCCTGCGCGGCGTCGCGCATCGCGGTTTCGAGCGCACCGAATTCCCCGTCGTAGTACTCGTGGTTGCCCGGCACGTAGATCACCGGCACGTCCGTGTCGAACGTTTCGGCGGCCCAGCGCAGGCCTTCCGCGTGATTGTGGATGTCGCCGGCCAGCACGACGAGATCCGCGTCGGCATGCGCGATCGTGTCGGGCTGGTTGCTTTCGAGATGCAGGTCGGAAAGGACGCGAACTCTCATGGACATCGCTCCGGGTTGGGGGCTTCAGCGCAGGACCTTGCCGGGATTCATCAGCCCGCGTGGGTCGAGCGCGTTCTTCAGCGTGCGCATGAGTGCCGTTTCGACCGGCGACTTGTAGCGCTGCGCGTCGTCGATCTTCAACTGGCCGATCCCGTGCTCCGCGCTGATCGTGCCGTGGTGGCGGTGCACGTTGTCGTAGACGATGCGATTGATCGGCTTCTGGAATTCCGCGAGGAACGCCTTCGCATCGCCGCCTTCGGGCGTCTGCACGTTGTAGTGCAGGTTGCCGTCACCGAGGTGGCCGAACGTGACCATCCGTGCGCCGGGCGCGGCCTGCTGGATTGCCGCGTCGGTTTCGTCGATGAAGCGCGCGATCGACGAGATCGGCACCGCGATGTCGTGCTTGATGTTCAGTCCCTCGTCGGCCTGCGCGAGCGGGATGTGTTCGCGCAGATCCCAGAACGCGCGCGACTGCGCGAGATTTTCCGCGACCACCGCGTCGACCACGAGCCCGGCCTCGAACGCCTCTTCCATCAGCTTTTCGAACAGCGCGCGGGCGTGCGTTTCGCTTTCGTTGTCCGACAGTTCGAGCAGCACCGTCTGCGCATGCGTGCGGTCGAACGGATAGCGCAGTTGCGGATAATGCTTGCCGACGAGCTGCATGCAGAAGTCGGACATCAGCTCGAAGCCGGTCAACAGCGGGCCGGCCGCGCGCTGCGCGAGCGCGAGGAAGTCGAGCGCCGCGTGCGGCGACTCGAGCGCGGCCAGCGCGGTGACCTGCGCGGCCGGCAGCGGATGCAGCTTCATCACGGCGGCCGTGATGATCCCGAGCGTGCCCTCCGCACCGATGAACAAATCGCGCAGGTCGTAGCCCGTGTTGTCCTTGCGCAAGCCGCGCAGGCCGTCCCAGGTCTCACCCTGCGGCGTCACGATCTCGAGCCCGAGGCACAGCTCGCGCGCGTTGCCATAGCGCAGCACCGCAGTGCCGCCCGCGTTGGTCGACAGGTTGCCGCCGATCGTGCAGCTGCCTTCGGCGGCGAGGCTCAGCGCGAACAGCCGGCCGCCTTCGCGGGCGCGCGCCTGCACGTCGGCGAGGATCACGCCGGCTTCGACCGTGATCGTGTTGTTGTGCGGATCGAGCGCGCGCACGCGGTTCAGGCGCGCGAGGCTCAGCACGGCCTGGTCGCCGCTCGCGTCAGGCGTTGCGCCGCCGGCGAGGCCCGTGTTGCCGCCCTGCGGCACGAGCGCGACGCCATGCGTGTTCGCGAGCCGGACGAGCGCGGCGACTTCGGCCGTATCGGCCGGTTTCAGCACCGCGCACGCGCGGCCTTGGTAGCGGCGGCGCCAGTCGATCAGGAACGGCTCGGTGTCGTGCGGATCGGTCAGAACGTAGGTGGCGCCGATCGCGTCGCGGCAGGCGGAAACGAAGGCTTCGGAAGAATTCATCACGTTCGGTCGCGTAAGGGTCAGGACGCGGCGCGCTGCCGCTTCGCCGCGCGCTTGAACGGCGCGACGTATGCAAGCGCTGCCACGAAGAAGCCGACGGCGAGCGCGGTCTCGCACCAGCCGAGCGTCGCGGACAACCCGCGGTCGGACATGCCGCGCACGATGCCTTCGGCGAAATAGACGAGGATCAGCATGCTCGCCCACTGCATCGTATAGATGTTACGCCGCCAGACGCCGGGCAGCGCGAGCGCGAGCGGCACGGCCTTGAGCATCAGCGCCGAGCCGCCCGGGCGCAGCGGCGCGAGCCACAGTTCCCACGCGAGCGACAGCGCGATCAGTGCGACGAGGCACGCGGCCGCGGCCAGCGCGTAGCGCGGCCGGGCGGCGACGGCGGGGCGGGCGGGCGCATTCATGCGGCTTCGGCCGCCTGGGCGGCGGACAGGGCCGACGCCGCGCGGGCGAGCCGCGCGCCGAGCGCGGCCGCGAGCGCTTTTTCGTCGGCCGACAGCCCTTCGGGCGCGCTGCGATCGTGCTGCGACACGTGCGATGCGCCGTACGGCGTGCCGCCGGTGCGCGTCGTGCTGAGCGCGGCTTCCGTGTACGGGATCCCGACGATCATCATCCCGTGATGCAGCAGCGGCAGCATCATCGACAGCAGCGTCGATTCCTGGCCGCCGTGCAGGCTGCCGGTCGACGTGAACACGCAGGCCGGCTTGCCGGTCAGCGCGCCTGACAGCCATTGCGGGGTCGTGCCGTCGAGGAAATACTTGAGCGAGGCGGCCATGTTGCCGAAGCGGGTCGGCGAGCCGAGCGCGAGGCCCGCGCATTCCTCGAGGTCGCGGAGTTCCGCATAGGGCGGGCCGTCGTCGGGGATGTCGGGGGCGGTGGCTTCGCAGACAGTCGAGACGGGCGGCACGGTGCGGATGCGGGCCTGCATGCCGGGCACGCTGTCGATGCCGTTCGCGATAGCTAGCGCGAGATCGCGCGTGGCGCCGTGGCGGCTGTAATAGAGGACGAGAATGTCTTTCATGGGCGACGGGGCCGCGTGCGGCCGCGCGCATGCCCGGTGCAGTCGGCCCCTGCTGGATCGAGCGGCTATTATAGGGGCTGAAGTCGTCGCGCAGCGCGGCGGCGGCGCGCCGTCGCGCACGCGCCATCGAGAAGGAGAAGCCGTTTGCCGAAGTTGAGCGTCGATCTCGACACCCTCAAGCGCCTCGCGCAGTTCGCGGCCCGGCGTAGCGCCGAGGATCGCATCCCGCAAGTGGCGGGCAGCCTCACGTTCACGACGATGCTGGCACTCGTGCCGCTCGTGACGGTCGCGTTCGCGCTGTTCACCGCGTTCCCGATGTTCGCATCGTTTCAGATCTCGCTGCAGGGGTTCCTCGCGGATCACCTGATGCCCGCGCAGTTCAACGTCCAGATCTTCAAGTACCTGAACCAGTTCGCGTCGAAGGCCAAGGGGCTGACGACGGCCGGCCTGATCGTGCTCGTCGTCACGTCGGTGATGACGATGATGACGATCGAGTCCGCGTTCAACCTGATCTGGCGGGTGCGCAAGCCGCGGCCGTTCGCGCAGCGCGTGCTCGCGTACTGGGCGCTGATCACGCTTGGCCCCTTGCTGTTCGGCGTGAGCCTGTCGATCTCGTCGTACCTATTCACGCAGTCGCTGGCGTTCACCGGCGCCGGGCCGTCGACGTCGATCGTCGAATGGCTGCTCGCGTTCGTGTCGCTGCCGCTGACCGTGCTCGCGTTCACGTTGCTGTACGTGTACCTGCCGAACTGCACGGTCGCATGGCGCGACGCGGTGATCGGCGGGCTGTTCGCGGCCATCGCGTTCGAGCTCGCGAAGCGCGGCTTCGGCTATTACGTGCGGCGCATTCCGACCTATACGGCCGTCTACGGTGCGTTCGCGGCGCTGCCGGTGTTCCTGCTGTGGGTGTACCTGAGCTGGTTCATCGCGCTGCTCGGCGCGATGGTGGCGTCCGCGCTGCCGGCGATTCGCGTCGGCCAGTTCCATCGCATCCACTATCCGGGCAGCGATCTGCTCGACGCGCTCGAATTGCTCGCGCGACTGGCCGAGGCGCGCGCGGTCGGCAAGGCGGGCTATACCGCGATGCGGCTCGCGACCATGTTGCGCTGCGACATGGAAACCGCGCAGCGGCTGCTGCTGACGATGGAGGAGCGGGAATGGATCGCGCGGCTGGAAAGCGGCGAACCCGCGCCGCACTACATCCTGCTGGCGAATCCGGAGCAACTGACGCTGGCGCAGCTGTTCGACGTGTTGGTGATCGACCGCACGGAACTGACCTACCAGCTGCAGCGACGCCGCAGCCACGTCGAAGGTGCGGCATTGCTGGAGGTGCTGTCGAACGACCGGTTCGACGTATCGCTTGCGTCGCTGATCGCCGAGCACCGGCTCGCCGGCGTGCAGCCGGCGGAGACCGTGCCGGGGTCCGTGCCCGGCGCGGCGCCCGACCCGCACGCGCGGCCGCCGAAAACGGCGTGACGCGCCGCCGGGCGGGCGTTACAGCGGGATCTTCCCGGTGCAGATGTCCTTGAACATCACCCAGTCGCCCATCAGGCTGTAGATCGGGTGCCGGAACGTGGCGGGGCGGTTCTTCTCGAAGAAGAAGTGTCCGACCCACGCGAATCCGTAGCCGCACACGACCGCCGCCGGCAGCCACGGCCAGTGGCCCGTCGCGATCGCCATCGCGACGCAGCCGATCACGCCGAGCGAGCCGATGAAGTGCAGCCGCCGCGACGTGAGGTTCTGGTGCTCGTTCAGATAGTACGGGTAGAAATCAGCGAAGCTGGCGAATTGCTCCGTATGCGTATGCGCCATGGCCGTCTCCTCGGGCCGCTGTCGATGGAGTCATTGTGCGGCGGGCGGCCCGCGTCCGCAAGCGGGGGCGGCCGCGCCGCGCGGGCCCGCGCTTTCCTTTTGACAGGCTTTCCGATAGGATCGAAAGCGGATTTGCATTCAAGCATGAGGGGACTACGATGCGCGTCAGCGATATTCTGAAAGTGAAGGGCAACACGCTGTTTACGGTGACGCCCGATAAGCCGCTGCGCGAAGCGGTCGATACGATGGCCGAACACGATATCGGTTCGCTCGTCGTGATGGAGTACGGCGATCTCGTCGGGATGCTGACGTTCCGCGAGATCATCCTGCGCCTCCACGTGAACGGCGGCGCGATCGGCGACGTGCAGGTGCGCAAGGTGATGGACGAGCCGCTCACGTGCACGCCGGAAACCGATGTCAACGAAGTGCGCCGGATGATGCTCGAGCGCCACGCGCGCTACATGCCGGTGCTCGACAAGAAGGTCCTGATGGGCGTCATCTCGTTCTACGACGTCGCGAAGACGGTCGTCGAGGCGCAAAGCTTCGAGAACCGGATGCTGAAGGCGTACATCCGCGACTGGCCGGAATCGGAAGCCGAAGCGCAGAAGCCGTGAAGCACGTCGCGCCCTGTGCCATGACGCGCGGGCGCTGCCACTCGGCGCACGGCGGCGCAGGTTCAGCCTGCGCCGCCGTTTTTTCGACAACCATACAAGGCCCGCGCAGCTTCGCCTAGACGATGCGCGCGTATTCCGCATGAGCGATCACACGCAAGTCTCTTCCGCGTCGCGCGGCGAACGGCGCGCCCACGCGTCGCAGTTCGACCTGTTGCGCCAGCGCCGTTTCGCGCCGTTCTTCACGACCCAGTTCCTCGGGGCGCTGAACGACAACGTGTTCAAGATCGGATTCACATCGCTCGTCACCTATCACACCGCGCGGTTCTCGGGCGTCGACGCGAAGACGGCCGCATTCCTGATTTCCGCGATCTTCATTCTGCCGTTCGTGCTGTTTTCGGCCACCTCCGGCCAGATCGCCGACAAATACGACAAGGCGACGCTCACGCGCTTCGTGAAGACTTTCGAGATCGTGCTGATGTTGGTCGGCGCGGCCGGCTTCGTCATGCACAGCGCGACGCTGCTGTACCTGTGCACGTTCATGATGGGGATGCACTCGACGCTGTTCGGCCCCGTCAAGTATTCGTACCTGCCGCAGCATCTCGGCGACCACGAACTGGTCGGCGGCAATGGTCTCGTCGAGATGGGCACGTTCATCGCGATCCTGATCGGGACGATCATCGGCGGTGCGGCCGCGGGCATCGAAGGCAGCGGTGAGCGCGTGCTCGCCGTCAGCGTCGTCGTCATCGCGCTCGCGGGGCGGCTCGTCGCGCAGCGCGTGCCGCCGACGCCGGCGCCGCAGCCCGATCTCGTGATCAACTGGAACCCGTTCAGCGAGACGTGGCGCAACCTCGGGCTCGCGCGACAGAATCGCACCGTGTTTCTGAGCCTGCTCGGCATCTCGTGGCTGTGGTTCGTCGGCGCGACGTTCCTGACGTCATTCTTCAATTTCGCGAAAGACGTGCTGTCCGCGAGCCCCGATGTCGTCACGGTCCTGCTCGCGACGTTCTCGGTCGGGATCGGCCTCGGCTCGCTGCTGTGCGAGCGGCTGTCGCAGCGGCGCGTCGAGATCGGCCTCGTGCCGCTCGGCTCGATCGGCATCAGCGTGTTCGCGATCGAGCTGTATTTCGCCAGCCACTCGCTGCCGTCGCCCGGGCATTTGCTGTCGGTCGGGGAATTCCTGGCCGGTGCGCGCCACTGGCGCATCCTGGCCGACCTGTTCCTGCTCGCGATGTTCGGCGGCTTCTACAGCGTGCCGCTGTATGCGTTGATCCAGAGTCGCAGCGCGCCGACCCATCGTGCGCGGATCATCGCCGCGAACAACATCCTGAACGCGCTGTTCATGATCCTGTCGGCCCTGATGGCGATGGGGCTGACCAAGGCCGGCGTCGACATCCCGGGCCTGTTCCTCGTCACCGCGCTGCTGAACGTCGTGGTCGCGACGTACATCTACCTGCTCGTTCCGGAGTTCCTGCTGCGCTTCGTCGCGTGGGTGCTGGTGCACACGTTCTACCGGATTCGCCTCGTGCATGCGGAGCGGATCCCGGAAGAGGGCGCGGCCGTGCTCGTATGCAACCACGTGAGCTACGTCGACGCGCTCGTGCTGGCGGCGGCGAGCCCGCGGCCGATCCGGTTCGTGATGGATCACCGGATATTCAAGACACGCTTCGCGAGCTGGGTGTTCCGGCATGCGAAGGCGATTCCGATCGCGCCGCGCCATGAGGATCCCGACATGCTCGCACGCGCGTACGACGCGTGCGAGGCCGCGCTGAAGGATGGCGAACTCGTGTGCATCTTCCCGGAAGGCAAGCTGACCAAGACGGGGGACATCAACATGTTCCACCACGGCATCACCGAAATCCTGGGCCGTACGCCGGCGCCCGTGATTCCGATGGCGTTGCGCGGGCTGTGGGGCAGCTATTTCTCCCGTCATGCCGATGCGCGCATGCCGCGACCCATCAAGCGCGGCGCGATGAGCCGGCTGACGCTCGCGGTCGGCGAGCCGATCCCGGCCCCGGTCGCGACGCCCGAGGCGCTGCAGGCCGCGGTGACCGAGTTGCGCGGCGCGCGAAAGTGAGCAGGGGCGGGCCCGGCGCGATGCCGCCGGGCCGTGCCGACGGCGGCGAACCGGCCCGTTCGACCGGAACGGTGCGGGTCGACGGCCCTTGCGCCCGGCCGTCTGCGTGACAGGTCCGTGTGGTCTGAACGGTTCACGCGGCCCGCAGGCACGGGACGGCTGGCATAATAGCGGTTTACTTCTTTTTCTCGACCGGCAAACGATCGGCCTGCCAGCGGTCCCGGCAGCGCATCGGTTTGTCCAATTCTCTTTGGGCGGTTCCATCATGTCCGGCAATACCCTCGGCACGCTTTTCACTGTCACGACCTTCGGCGAATCGCACGGTCCCGCGATCGGCTGCGTGATCGACGGCTGCCCGCCGGGAATGGGGCTGACCGAAGCCGACATCCAGGTCGAACTCGATCGCCGCAAGCCCGGCACGTCGCGGCACGTGACGCAGCGCCAGGAGGCGGACGAGGTCGAGATCCTGTCCGGCGTGTTCGAAGGCGTGACGACCGGCACGCCGATCGCGCTGCTGATCCGCAACACCGACCAGCGCAGCAAGGACTACGGCAACATCGTCGAGACGTTCCGCCCCGGCCATGCCGACTACACCTACTGGCAGAAATATGGCATCCGCGACTACCGCGGCGGCGGCCGCTCGTCCGCGCGCCTGACCGCGCCGATCGTCGGCGCGGGCGCGGTTGCGAAGAAATGGTTGCGCGAGCGTTTCGGCGTCGAGGTGCGCGGCTACATGAGCGGTCTCGGCGAGATCGACGTGCCGTTCGTCGACTGGTCGCACGTTCGCGAGAATCCGTTCTTCTCGCCGAACGCGGCGGTCGTTCCGGAGCTGGAAGCCTACATGGACGCGTTGCGCAAGGACGGTGACTCGATCGGCGCGCGCATCGACGTCGTTGCGTCGGGCGTGCCGGTCGGCTGGGGCGAGCCGGTATTCGACCGGCTCGACGCGGACATCGCGAAGGCGATGATGAGCATCAACGCGGTGAAGGGCGTCGAGATCGGCGCGGGCTTCGACAGCGTCGCGCAGCGCGGCTCGGTGCACGGTGACGAACTGACGCCGGCCGGCTTCGTTGGGAACCATGCGGGCGGCGTGCTCGGCGGGATCTCGACGGGGCAGGACATCACCGTGTCGATCGCGATCAAGCCGACATCGAGCATCCGCACGCCGCGCCGTTCGATCACGAAGTCCGGCGAAGAGGCGACGGTCGAAACCTTCGGCCGCCACGATCCGTGCGTCGGCATTCGCGCGACCCCGATCGCCGAGTCGATGCTCGCGCTGGTGCTGATCGACCATGCGCTGCGCCATCGTGCGCAGTGCGGCGACGTCGAGACGCCGACGCCGAAGATCGCGGGCAGCGCGACCTGATGCAGCGGGGCCGGCACGCGCCGGCTCGACCGATTCGCTGCGAAACGGGGCGCCTGGGGCGCCCCGTTTTCATTGGGCCGCCGAATTCGGCGGCGCGGCCGATTCGCGCACCCGCAGCTCCGGCAGGATCGCGCAACCGGGCCCGGCTTCTCCGTGCTCGAGTGCGTCGAGCAACGCGCGGGCGGCCTTGCGGCCGATCGCATCGGTGTCGACCCACATCGTCGTCAGCGCAGGCCGGATTTCGCGAGCCAGCGCGACATCGTCGAAGCCGGTGATCGACAATTGCGACGGCACCTCGAGGCCGATTGCCTGCGCTTCCAGTAAGGCGCCGAGCGCGAGCGCGTCGTTGCCGCAGATCACGGCCGTTGGGCGCGTCGCCCCGCTGTCGGCGATCGCGCGCAGGCTCGCACGCCCGAACGCGATCGTGGCCGGGCCTTCATGCTGGTGGATCGGCCGGACCGCGAGCCCACGCGCGGCGAGCGTGTCGTGGATGCCGCGCAGGCGGGCCTGCACACGATCGTTGTCCGCCGAAGGCTGCATGATGATCGCGAAATCGCGATGCCCAAGGTCGAGCAGGTGCGTGGTCAGTCGCGCGAATGCCGCGCGGTTGTCGAAACCGATGCAGCAGTGCGGGCTGTCGTCGCGGTAGGCATAGGTGACGACGTACGGCACCCGATGCAGGTCGAGCAGTTCGAATACTTCCGCCGGATAGGCTTCGCCGACCAGCGACACGGCTTCGACGCCGCGCGACAGCATCGCGCGCACCTGCGCGAGCGCCTGTGCCGGGTCGTAATTCGAGCAGCCGAGGAACAGGGTGATGCCGTGCTCGGCCATGACCGCCTGCATGCCCGCTACCTGCGACGCAAACACCTGGTCGTCGAGCGTCGGGATGATCGCACCCGTGATGTGGGTTCGCGTGGATGCGAGTGCTCGGCCGGCCGCGTTGGGAATCCAGTTCAGTGCGCGTGCCGCGTCGCGCACGCGCTGCTGCACGTCGGCAGAGACCTTGCCGGGGTCGTTGTAGACACGCGAAACGGTCGCGGTCGACACGCCGGCGAGTTTTGCGACATCCCCGAGCACCGATCGGCCGCTGCCGCGGCGTGCGCGAGCCGCGCCGCCGCTGGATGGGGGCGTACTCATTGGTCATCCCCGGGCGCGGCTGCCCCGCAGGCGCCGCGCGTGGTCAAAAACGCCATCGTTTACCCTCGATTCATCGTGGTCCCGCTTGCATTCCCGGTCGTGCCTGTGCGAATGTAAGCGCTATCTTGATGCTACTCCGTATTATGTCAGACACAGATTGCAGCCGCATTGTGAAATTTTCGTCGACGACGGCCGTTCCGGCTATTTTGTTTGCCGCAAATGTAAGCGGTTACATTGAATGAAGATCCACGCAAAGCCCTCTCGAATCGCGGTCGTCGGCAGTATCAACGTCGACCTCGTCACGCATGCGCCACGGCTGCCCGTGCCGGGCGAAACGCTGCTCGGCACGACCTTCCAGACCGTTCACGGCGGCAAGGGTGCGAACCAGGCGGTGGCGGCGGCCCGTCTGGGGGCGTCGGTCGCGATGATCGGCTGCGTTGGCGACGACGCGTTCGGGGCGCGCGTGCACGACGCGCTGGCGGCCGAACGTATCGACGTGACGCACCTGCACCGGATCGACGGCGAGGCAACCGGCGTGGCGACGATCACGGTCGATGCGCACGGGGCGAACAGCATCGTGGTCGTGCCCGGTGCAAACGCACGCCTCGATGGCGAATTGATCGACGAGGCGCGCGACGCGATCGCCGGCGCGGCGCTGATGGTGTGCCAGCTCGAGGTGCCGATCGAGAGCGTCGCGCGCGCGATCGGCAGTGCGATCGCATATCGCACGCCGGTGCTGCTCAATCCGGCGCCTGCACGGCCGCTGTTCGACGCATTGCTGGCCCAGATCGACTACCTCGTCGTCAACGAAACGGAAGCGGAGTCGCTGACCGGCATCGCCGTCGGCGACGACGCCTCGGCGGTGCGCGCCGCCGAGGCGCTGCGCGCGAAAGGCGTCGGCAACGTGCTGGTCACGCTGGGTGCGCGCGGCGTCTGCTGGCGCGGCAGCGCTGGGAACGGCCGCCATCGGGCAATGGCGGTGGTCGCCGTCGATACCACGGCGGCCGGCGACACCTTCGTCGGCGGATTCGCGGCCGCCCGGACGAGTGGTGCGTCGATGGACGACGCGATCGCGTTCGGCCAGCGCGCGGCTGCAATCAGCGTCACGCGCCACGGGGCGCAGACGTCGATTCCGACACGCGAGGAAGTGGAGAGCATGGCGGTATAGATTCCGCGACGACGGAAAGCGCGGGCAGGCACCCGCCTATGACATGGAGACAATCGAAATGAACGAAGACCAGGCTGTTCCGACTGCGCCGCCACGTATCCGGCGCGGACAACGTATCGCGCTTGCGCTGCTGATGGCGAGCGGAATCGTCAACTATCTCGATCGCGGCACGCTGGCCGTCGCGAGTTCGGCAATCCGGAGCGATCTCGGGCTGTCGCTCTCGCAGATGGGGTTGCTGCTGTCGGCATTCTCGTGGAGCTATGCGCTGTGCCAGTTTCCGGTCGGCGGGCTCGTCGATCGCATCGGGCCGCGACGGCTGCTCGGCATCGGGCTGATCGTCTGGTCGTTCGCGCAGGCAGCGGGCGGCCTCGTATCCACCTTCGGCTGGTTCATCGTCGCGCGCATCGTGCTCGGCATCGGCGAGGCGCCGCAGTTCCCGTCGGCGGCGCGAGTGGTGAGCAACTGGTTTCCGTTGCGTGCACGCGGTACGCCGACCGGGATCTTCAACGCGGCGTCGCCGCTCGGTACCGCGCTCGCGCCGTTGCTGCTGTCGGTGCTCGTCGCTTCGTTCGACTGGCGCTGGGCATTCGTCGTCACGGGGGCACTCGGTCTCGTTGTCGCCGTCGTCTGGTTTGCGTCGTATCGCGATCCGGCGCGTGCGCAATTGACCGCGGCGGAACGAGCGTATCTCGATGCCGATGCGCAGACGGCCGTCGCGGCACCCAAGCTGACCTTCGCCGACTGGCGCAGTCTGTTTTCGCACGGCACGACCTGGGGCATGCTGATCGGATTCTTCGGTTCGGTGTATCTGAACTGGGTCTACCTGACCTGGCTGCCGGGATATCTGACGATGGAGCGTCACATGAGCCTCATTCGCACCGGGTTTGCGGCATCCGTGCCGTTCCTGTGCGGGTTCGTCGGTTCGCTCGTTGCCGGCTGGCTGTCGGATCTGGTGACGCGCCGTAGCCGCTCGCCAGTCGTGAGCCGGCGCAATGCGGTGGTCGTCGCGATGCTCGGGATGGTCGCGTTCACGATTCCGGCCGCGCTCGTGCAGAGCAACACGGTGGCGCTCGCATGCATTTCGGTCGTGATCTTTCTCGCCAATGCGGCATCGGCATGTTCGTGGGCGCTCGCGACGGCGGCCGCACCGCCGAGCCGTGTCGCATCGCTCGGCGCGATCCAGAATTTCGGTGGTTTCATCGGCGGTGCGCTCGCGCCGATCCTGACGGGTGTGATCGCGCAGAAGTGGTCGTTCGTGCCGGCGCTGCTGACGGCGGCGGCAATCGCATTCGCCGGCGCAATGGCTTACCTGCTGCTGGTGCGCAAGCCGATTCCCGAGCAGTCCGCGAGTGCGGCGCCTGGCGCGCTACCGGCTTGAGGCTGCCGGCTACCCCCTGTATTCATTGAAGGAAGGAGAAACAGATGCAATCACATCAGCAGGCGAGCACGACCATCGAAGGGATCGTGCCGGTGATGCTGACGCCGTTCGACGATACCGGCTCGATCGACTACGCGGGCCTCGAGCGACTCATCGAATGGTATCTGGCGCACGGCTCGGATGCGCTGTTCGCGGTCGCACAATCGAGCGAGATGCAATTCCTGAGTCTTGCGGAACGTGCGGAGCTTGCGCGTTTCGTGGTCGAGCGGGTGGCCGGGCGGGTGCCTGTCGTCGCGTCCGGGCACGTCAGCGAAGATCTGGACGCGCAGGTCGCCGAGCTGTGTGCCGCGGCGGAATCGGGTGCGCAGGGCGTGGTGCTCGTGACCAACCGCCTCGATCCACAGCGCAAGGGCAGCGCCGCGTTTCTCGATCATCTTCACAAGCTGCTCGCCCGATTGCCGGCGGATCTGCCGCTTGGCTTGTATGAATGTCCGGCGCCTTATCGGCGATTGCTGTCCGATGACGAACTGCGCGCGTGCATCGACACCGGCCGCTTCGTGATGTTGAAGGACGTGAGCTGCGACCTGGAGACGGTGAAGCGACGCGTTGCGCTGGCCGCGGGCTCGCCGATGAAGATCCTGAATGCGAACGCCGCGATCGCATGGGATGCGATGAAGGCGGGCTCCGCCGGTTTCAACGGCGTGTTCACCAACTTCCATCCCGATCTGTATCGGTGGCTGCGCACGCAGAGCGACTCGGATCCGGCGCTTGCCGAAGAATTGTCGGCGTTCCTGGTGCTCTCGGCGGTGTCGGAAGCGCTTGGCTACCCGGCGCTCGCGAAGATCTATCATCAACGGATCGGCACGTTCGGATCGATTCGCTGCCGCTCGATCGACTACGACGTGCGGGAGCGGTTCTGGGCACTCGATGCGGTGCTCGACAAGATCGTGTCCGGTACTGAGCATTTCCGTCGACGGATAGCGGCGCGCTAGCGCAGCCGGTGCGGGGCGCGGTGGATGAATCGCGCGACCGATGGCGGGCAGGGCAGCGTCGAATGCCGGCCGGACGAAAAAAACGCCGCGCAAGGCGGCGTTTTCCGGCAGGTTACATGTTCGGGTAATTCGGCCCGCCGCCGCCTTCCGGCGTGACCCACACGATGTTCTGCGTCGGGTCCTTGATGTCGCAGGTCTTGCAGTGCACGCAGTTCTG
>NZ_QTQD01000023.1:0-120810 GCF_003858025.1 Burkholderia sp. Bp9004
TTAACAGCTTGCCGCTCTGTTTACAACTCCAACCCTAAAAACAAAAATGCCGTTCAGTTCTTAACTGAACGGCATTAGCCCCGAGGGGCGCCTTTTTCACTGCTGCATGACGATTGCCGCGAACCGCGCTCAATGTTGCCGCGCGATACCGATCTTCAGCATGACCTGATCGACGATCTGTTCGGGCGTCAGCTCGATGCTGACCACGATCGCTTCGTCCGGGCCCGGTTCCTCGAGCGTGTCGAGCTGGCTCTTCAGCAGCGACGGATCGAAGAAATGGCCGGTGCGGGTCTTCAGGCGCTCGTGCAACACCTCGAACGAACCCTTCAGATACACGAACCGCACGTCGGTATCGGAGCCGCGCAGCACGTCGCGGTACGACCGCTTCAGCGACGAGCAGGTGAACACGGCGGTCTCGCCGGCGCGCTGCTTCTCCTCGATGGCCTCGCGGATCGTGCGCAGCCACGGCCAGCGGTCGTCGTCGGTCAGCGGAATGCCGTTGTGCATCTTTTCCTTGTTCGCCGCGCTGTGAAACGCGTCGCCGTCGGTATAGCTGCACGACAGGCGTTCTGCCAGCATTTCGCCGATTCGCGATTTGCCCGCGCCCGACACGCCCATTGCGATCAGAATCATTGACTACCCCTTGTTACAAAACCACGCTCAGCAGCAGCGTAAAGCTCAGACCCAGCACCGAGATGATGGTTTCAAGCAGCGACCAGGTCTTGAACGTCTGGCCGACCGTCATCCCGAAATATTCCTTGATCAGCCAGAAGCCGCCGTCGTTCACATGCGAGAAGATCAGCGAGCCCGAGCCCGTCGCGAGCACGAGCAGCTCCGGACGAACCGCCGCGCCCGACGCCGCCGCGATCGGCGCGACGATGCCGCAGGCCGTCGTCATCGCGACCGTCGCCGAACCCGTTGCCAGACGCATCAGCGCCGCGACGAACCAGCCGAGCAGCAGCGGCGACAGGTGCGCGTGCTTCGCGGTCTCGACGATCTGCTGCGAGATCCCGCTGTCGCGCAGGACGCCGCCGAAGCCGCCGCCCGCACCGACGATCAGCGTGATGCCGGCGATCGGCGCCAGGCACTCGCCGCAGAACTTCTGGATCTGGTCGCGGTTGAAGCCCTGCAGCTTGCCGAACGTGAAGAAGCTCACCAGCACGGCGATCAGCAGCGCGACGTCGGAGTTGCCGGCAAAGCGCAGCAGGTTGTTCGGCAGCGACTTCGGTGCGAAAACCAGGTCGGCCCAGCTGCCGACGAGCATCAGCACGACGGGCAGCAGGATCGTGAACAGCGTGATGCCGAAACTCGGCAGCTCGCGCTTGCGACCGTCCGTGTGCGTATCGACGAACTGCGCTGCGAGCGGGTTGTTTTCCGGCAGCTTCACGAACTTCGAGATCATCAGCGCGAACAGCGGACCGGCGATGATCGCGGTCGGCACGCCAACGATCAGGCCGAACGCGATCGTCTTGCCGATATCGGCGCCGTATTGCTGAACGGCCAGCAGCGCGGCCGGGTGCGGCGGAATCAGCCCGTGCACGACGGACAGGCCGGCCACCATCGGCAGACCGACGACGAGCAGCGATTTGCCGGTGCGCTTCGCGACGTTGAACGCGATCGGGATCAGCAGCACGAAGCCGACTTCGAAGAACACCGGCAAGCCGACGATGATCGCAACGAACATCATCGCCCAGTGGATGTTCTTTTCACCGAACCAGTCGATCAGCGTGGTCGCGATCCGTTCGGCGCCGCCCGATTCGGCCATCATCTTGCCGAGCATCGTGCCGAGGCCGACGACGATCGCGATGTGGCCGAGCGTGCCGCCCGTGCCCGTTTCGAACGACTTGACGATCTTGTCCATCGGCATGCCGACGACGAGACCCAGGCCCAGCGAAACGATGATCAGCACCAGGAACGGGTAGATCTTGTAGCGCGCGATCATCAGGATCAGCGCGGCAATCGCGATCAGCGTGAATACGAGCAGCATGCTGCCTTGGACAGCCCCCATGTGGCACTCCTCCTTGAATTGTTCGAAACCGGGCGAGCTGTTGCGAGTATGCCCGGCTATGCAGGTCTCCGAAACACGGGGGGCACCCACCCCGTGAGGACGCTGAATTTTACTTATCTTTACGGCCCACGGATAGAACCGGTTCCATCAGCAAAAACCCTCGGTAAAACAAGCATTAAGCGCTTGTTTGCCGAGGGTCAAGGGCGTAACGTTCGCAAGCCCCGTTACTGGCGCGAACAGGCCCTTATCATTTCGTACAAGTATTAACGGTGAAGCTGGCTCGCGGCTTGCGCGAGACGCGTGACCTCGGCCCAGTCCTGCGCGGCGAGCGCGGCCTTCGGCGTGAGCCACGAACCGCCGACGCACACGACGTTCGGCAGCTTCAGGAAATTCGGCGCGGTATCGACCGTGATGCCGCCCGTCGGGCAGAACTTCAGCGCCGGGAACGGGCCGTGGAACGCCTGCAGCATCGGCACGCCGCCGGCCTGCTGCGCGGGGAAGAACTTGACGATGTCGTAGCCGAATTCGAGCGCCTGAATGATGTCGCTCGGCGTCATCACGCCCGGCAGCAGCGGCAGGCCGGCGTCGAGCGACGCGAGGTGCAGGTCCTTCGTCAGGCCCGGCGACACGCCGAACTTCGCGCCGGCCTTCTTCGCCTGCGCGCAGTGCTCGGGCTTCGTGATCGTGCCGACGCCGACGACGATGTCGTCCGCGAGCTGGCTCGCGCGCTGGATCGCCTCCAGGCCCGCCGGCGTACGCAGCGTGATCTCGAGCACCTTGACGCCGCCCGCGTGCAACGCGCGCGACACGTGTTCGCCCTGCTCGACCGAGTCGAATGCGAGCACCGGAATCACCGGGCCCAGCTTCACGATTTCAGCAATCGTCTTCATCAAATTCGCTCCTTGAAATTCATGCAGAGACGCGGACGGCCGCTTCGCCGACCAGCGCCCCGAAAACCGATGCGCCCTGCTCGGCCGGCGCGGCCGCCGCGCGGAACACGCCGAACAGTTCGCGCCCGAAACCGACCTCGTTCTCGGCCTGGTGCAGCGGCTGCGCGACCGGGCGCGCCTGCCACTCGGCGTCGTCGACCTCGATGTCGAGAATGCCGGCTTCCGCGTCGATCACGAGCGTGTCGCCCGTCTTGACCTTGCCGAGCGGGCCGGCCAGCAGCGCTTCCGGCGACACGTGGATCACGGCCGGCACCTTGCCCGACGCACCGGACATGCGGCCGTCGGTCACGAGCGCGACGTGGAAGCCCTGATCCTGCAGCACGCCGAGCAGCGGCGTCAAACGGTGCAACTCGGGCATCCCGTTGGCGCGCGCGCCCTGGAAGCGCACGACCGCGACGAAATCGCGCTTCAGCTCG
The DNA here is from genome assembly GCF_003858025.1 of Burkholderia sp. Bp9004. Lineage (NCBI taxonomy): Bacteria > Pseudomonadati > Pseudomonadota > Betaproteobacteria > Burkholderiales > Burkholderiaceae > Burkholderia > Burkholderia sp. Bp9004. Next base: position 3,375 of record NZ_QTQD01000023.1, read on the forward strand.
CCGCGATCGAAGGCCTCCTGCACGGCTTCCTGCGAATCGAATACGATCGCGGGCGCTCTCACCTTGCGGTGCTCGGGCGCGACCGCCGAAATCTTGATCACGCCGCGGCCGAGCCGGCCCTGCATCAGGCGCAGGCCGCCGTCCGGCTGGAACGGGTCGCGAATGCCGCGCAGCACCTTGGTGTCGTGGCTCTCGGCCGTGCCGTCGACCCACGTCAGCTTGCCGTCGATCAGCTTCGGCTCCTTCGTGTAATGCGACAGGCCCTTGCCTGCGACGGTCGTCACGTCTTCGTGCAGCAGCCCGCCTTCGAGCAGATTGCGCACCAGGAACGCGACGCCGCCCGCCGCGTGGAAATGGTTCACGTCGGCCTTGCCGTTCGGGTAGATCTTCGCAAGCAGCGGCACGACCGCCGACAACTCGTCGAAATCGTTCCAGTCGATCAGGATGCCGGCCGCGCGCGCGATCGCGACGAGGTGCAGCGTGTGGTTGGTCGAGCCGCCCGTCGCGAGCAGCGCGACGATCCCGTTGACGATCGCCTTCTCGTCGATCACATGGCCGATCGGCGTGTACTGGCCGCGTTCGACCGTCAGGTCGAGCACGCGGCGCGCGGCTTCGGCGGTCAGTGCGGTACGCAGCGGCGTGTGCGGATGAACGAACGCCGAACCCGGCAGGTGCAGGCCCATCAGTTCCATCAGCATCTGGTTGCTGTTCGCGGTGCCGTAGAACGTGCAGGTGCCGTGGCCGTGATACGCGGCCGATTCCGCTTCGAGCAGCGCGTCGCGGCCGACCTGGCCGGTCGCGAATTGCTGGCGGATCTTCGCCTTGTCGTCGTTCGACAGGCCGCTCGTCATCGGGCCGGCCGGCACGAAGATGGTCGGCAGGTGGCCGAACTGGAGCGCGCCGATCAGCAGGCCCGGCACGATCTTGTCGCAGATGCCGAGGCAGAGCGCCGCGTCGAACATGTTGTGCGTGAGCGCGATCGCCGTGCCCATCGCGATCGCCTCGCGCGAGAACAGCGACAGCTCCATCCCCGGATTGCCTTGCGTGACGCCGTCGCACATCGCGGGCACGCCGCCCGCGAACTGCGCGACGCCGCCGTTCTCGCGTGCGGCGACCTTGATGATGTCAGGGAAGTCCTTGTACGGCGCGTGCGCGGACAGCATCTCGTTATACGAGGACACGATGCCGATGTTCGGCTCGCGGATCGCCTTGATCTGGAACTTGTCGCTGCCTTCGAGACCCGCGAAGCCGTGCGCGAGGTTCGCGCACGACAGTGCGCCACGCGCCGGGAACTTGCCTTGCGCGCCGTCGATGCGCTGCAGATAGGCGGAACGGGTCGATTGGCTGCGGGCGATCACGCGTTCGGTGACTTTCGCCAGGGTGGGGTGCAGCGACGTCATGCTGGGCGCTCCTGTATGCCGGACGACACCGGCGGTTGGAATCGTGGGGACGGTCGAGTGCGTCGACCGAACGAAGCCAGTCTAGTAGAAAAACTACAAGCATGCAATGCGGATCGTCATATGCGCAACCCCCATTCCCGCCACCAGCAAGGCTTTACCTAGTGAAAACCCTAATCATGAGCATTTGTCGCCTAGGAAATCGCTGACGATGGAGCTAGCATTTTCATGTAGATTTTCTACAATTCGATTGCGATACACTCGCTCATCCGAACCCGATTCTCATTCGCCGCCCCATGCTGCCTCGCATCGAAGCGATCCGCGCCGACCTGCGCCCGTCCGAGCGCAAGCTCGCCGACTACATTCTCGCCGCGCCGCGCGAGGTGCTCGACCTCGCAATGACCGAGCTGTCGACCCGCGCGGGCGTCAGCCAGCCGACCATCGCGCGCTTCTGCCAGGCGCTCGGCTGCAGCGGCTTTCGCGAATTCAAGATCCGGCTCGCGCAGAGCGTCGCGCCGGGCGTGTCGTCGGTCTATCGTGACGTCGAGCCCGACGAGCCCGCGCCCGGCATCATCGGCAAGGTGTTCGACCGCACGATCGGCGCGCTGATCGAAGTGCGCAACAGCCTGTCGGCCGGCAGCGTCGCCGACGCGATCGCCCTGCTGTCGAACGCGTCGCGCATCGAGTTCTACGGCGCCGGCGGCTCGGGCATCGCCGCGCAGGACATCCAGCACAAGTTCTTTCGGCTCGGCGTGCCGAGCGTCGCGTATTCGGACCCGCACACGTTCTCGATGTCGTCGGCGCTGCTCGGGCCGCACGACGTCGTCGTCGCGATCTCGAATACCGGCCGAACGCGCGATATCGTCGATGCCGCGCGCTCCGCGCTCGCGTGCGGCGCGAAGGTCGTCGCGATCACGCAGAGCCATTCGCCGCTCGCGAAGCTCGCGACGGTGAGCCTCGCGTCGAACGTGGCCGAGGAAACCGACGTGTTCTCGCCGATGACGTCGCGGATGTCGCATCTCGCGATCGGCGACATCCTCGCGGTCGGCGTTGCGCTGTCGCGCGGGCCCGCGCTCATGGAGCGCGTCGGCCGCGCGAAGGAAGCGATCACGCGCCGCCGGATCGACGACCCGACGAAGGAATGACGCATACGACGCGCAAATGAAAACGGCGCCCCGAGGGGCGCCGTTGCGCGTCGATCGACTGCCGGCATGCGGCCGCCGGAAAGTTCAGAACGGCTTGATCACGACCAGCGCGACCGCCACGAGCATGCCGAGCACCGGCAGCTCGTTGAACACGCGGTACCACTTGTCGGTGCGCTTGTTCTCTCCGCGCTCGAACACCCGCAGCAGGTGTCCGCAATACGCGTGGTAGATGACGAGCAGCAGCACCACCGTCACCTTCGCGTGGATCCAGCCCTGCCCTTGGCCGATGCCGATCACGAGCCAGAGCCACAGCCCGCACGCGAGCGCCGGCACGGCGATCATCGTCATGAAGCGGAACAGCTTGCGCGCCATCAGCAGCAGGCGCCGCACCGCGGCCGGATCGGTCTCCATGGCCAGGTTCACATAGATGCGCGGCAGGTAGAACAACCCCGCGAACCACGCGGCGATCAGAACGATGTGGAACGTCTTGACCCAGAGCATTGCCATCGGTTGTGCGCCTCGCGTTACTGACGGCCTTCGCCGTGCCCGAGCACGACGTACTTCAGCGACGTGAGCCCTTCCAGGCCCACGGGGCCGCGTGCGTGCAGCTTGTCGTTCGAGATGCCGATTTCCGCGCCGAGGCCGAATTCGAAGCCGTCCGCGAAGCGCGTCGACGCATTGACCATCACGCTGGCCGAGTCGACTTCGCGCAGGAAGCGCATCGCGCGGTCGTGATCCTCGGTGACGATCGCATCGGTGTGGTGCGAGCCGTAATGGTTGATGTGCTCGATCGCCGCGTCGAGGCCGTCGACGACCTTGATCGCGAGCACCGGCGCGAGATATTCGGTGTGCCAGTCTTCGTCGGTGGCGTCGACGAGCGGCCCGATGCCCGCCTCGGCGAGCACCGCGCGCGCGGCCGGATCGACGCGCAGCTCGACCTGCTTGTCGCGATACAGCTTGCCGAGCGGCGGCAACAGCGTCGCCGCGATGCCGCTCGAAACGAGCAACGTTTCCATCGTGTTGCAGGTGCCGTATCGGTGCGTCTTCGCGTTGTCGCACACCGTCAGCGCCTTGGCGAGATCGGCACGATCGTCGACGTACACGTGGCAGATACCATCGAGGTGCTTGATCATCGGCACACGTGCCTCGTTGATCAGGCGCTCGATCAGGCTCTTGCCGCCGCGCGGCACGATCACGTCGACGTATTCGGTCATCGTGATCAGCTTGCCGACCGCCGCGCGATCGGCTGTCGCGACGACCTGCACGGCATCCTGCGGCAGGCCGGCCGCCTCGAGCCCTTCGCCGATCAGCTTCGCGAGCGCCGCGTTCGATTCGAGCGCCTCGGAGCCGCCGCGCAGGATCGTCGCGTTACCCGACTTCAGGCACAGCGCGGCCGCGTCAATCGTCACGTTCGGGCGCGACTCGTAGATGATGCCGATCACGCCGAGCGGCACGCGCATCTGGCCGACCTGGATCCCGCTCGGGCGGTACTTGAGATTGCCGATCTCGCCGATCGGATCGGCCAGCGACGCAACCTGGCGCAGGCCTTCGACCATCGTCTTCAGCGCCTTGTCCGACAGCGTCAGGCGGTCGATGAACGCCGCATCGAGCCCCTTTTCACGGGCACGGGCGACGTCGCGTGCATTCGCATCCTTCAGCGCCTGCGCGTCGCGCTCGATCGCGCGGGCCACGGCGTCGAGCGCCGCGTTCTTCGCGGCCGTGCTGGCGCGCGCCATCGCGCGGGAAGCGTGCCGGGCACGGCGGCCCAGGTCCGTCATGTACTGGTCGATATCCATCGTGTGACTCGAAAAGCGAGCCGCTTGGCGCGGCGTGAATTCGTGGGAAGCGTGGAGCGCGGCGGCAAGCGGGCCGCGCCAGCTATCGGAACATTGTAAGCGGGTTGCGATGCGTGCGCTGAAGGCCCGGACGGGGCTTAACGACGCACGCGACCCGCGGTCGGCGGTCGCTCGCCGCGCGCGCCCGCTACCGTCATCGCGAGCTGGAACAGGCCGTCCCACGGATCGGGCGGTGGATCGTCCTGCGTGCGGCGGCCCGGTGCGACGGCCGACAGCCCCTTCACCTGCCGGTCGAGCTTCGCGGCGAACGCGAGCGCCTTCTCGAGAACCGCTTCCGACACGCGGTTCAGCGCGGGGCCGATCAGCCGTTCGCGCGGCCCCCACACGCGGTTCTCGCGCAGCAGCGTGGCGAGCGGCTTGCCGGCCGTCGCCCCGCGCTTGATCCGCAACAGCGTGCGCAATTCCTCGACGACGGCCCACATCACGAGCACGATCGCCTCGCCCTCGCCCTTCAACCCGTCGATCATCCGCGCGAGCCGTGCTGCGTCGCCCGCGAGCATCGCCTCATTCAGCTTGAAGACGTCGTAGCGCGCGACGTTCAACACCGCGTCGTGCACGTGCTCGAACGACAGCACGCCCTGCGGATAGAGCAGCCCAAGCTTCTGGATTTCCTGGTGCGCGGCGAGCAGGTTGCCCTCGACGCGCTCCGCGATGAACTGAAGCGCACGCCGGCCATCGTCGCCGGCCGCGACGCGCTGGCCCTGCATCGACAGACGCTGGCCGATCCAGTTCGGCAGTTGCGCGCGGTCGACCGGATCGATCTTCAGCGCGACGCCGCCGTTCTGCAGCGCGGTAAACCACGCGGATTTCTGCGTGGCCGCATCGAGACGCGGCAACGTGACGAGCATCAGCGCGTCGGGATTGGGCGTGGCCGCGAGCGTCTTCAGCGCGTCGGCGCCTTCCTTGCCGGGCTTGCCCGACGGAATGCGCAACTCGATCAGCTGACGCTCGCCGAACAGCGACATCGCCTGGGTCGCGCCGAGCAGCACGCTCCAGTCGAAGCCGCGCTCGACCGTGTGCACCGAACGTTCGGTGAAGCCGGCCGCGCGCGCAGCCGCACGAATGCGGTCGCACGCTTCCTGCGCGAGCAGCGGCTCGTCGCCGTAGACGGTGTAGAGTCCGGCCAACCCCTTCGCGAGGTGCGGCTCCAGCGCATCAAGTCGCAATTGCATCGGTGCGTGCGCCGTCGATCAGAGCGGCGGTGGCGGCAGGGGCGCGCCCGGCGCGACGCCCGGCACCACGTCCTCCGGCGCCGGCGTCAGCGAGTGGACGATCGCGAGACGCCGCATCAGCTGGTCGACCGCGTCGTTCTGCATGTCCGCGTACAGGATGTCGGCTTCCTGCGCCTTCGCGTTCGTGTACTGGTCGCTGTACGTCATCGCGCGGTTCAGCGCGATCGCGCTCGGCGGGATCAGCACGGTGCCGTCCTTGCTCGTCAGCGTGTAGTTCAGCGTATAGAACAGCGCGTATTCCTGCGCCGACCCATACTTGTTGAGCGTCAGCGTGTTCTGCCCGCGCGACTCCCACATGCGCAGCACGGCGTCGGCGTCGTCCGCCGACTTGACGATCTTCGTGTCGCTGCCGGCCTCGACGAGACGCGTCAGCCGCGCCTCGACGGGCGCGGGCGCGCCGGCCACCAGCAGGTGCTTGAACGCATAGTCCTGCTGGCCGCGCAGCTGGAAGCCGCATGCCGACAGCGCGACCGCGCTGCCGACGAGCATCAAAAACGATCTGCGGATCACCTTCGCTCCTTCTGGGTACGTCAGACGGCCGGCGGCCGTCAGACGACGATGTTCACGAGGCGGCCCGGCACGACGACGATCTTCTTCGCCGGCTTGCCGTCGCTGAACTTCGCGAACGCGTCGTCGGCCACCGCCGCTGCTTCGATCGCCTCGCGGCTCGCGTCCTTCGCGACCTTCAGCGCGCCGCGCACCTTGCCGTTCACCTGCAGCACGAGTTCGATCTCGGCCTGCTCGAGCGCGGCCTCGTCGACCTTCGGCCACGGTGCATCGAGCAGCGGGCCGAATTCGTCCGCGTAGCCGAGCGCCTTCCACAGCTCGAACGTGACGTGCGGCACGACCGGATACAGCACGCGCAGCAGCACGCCGTACGTTTCGCGCAGCACGCCGGGCGTCGCGCCCTTCGCGCCGTCGATCGCGTTCAGCATCTTCATCGCGGCCGACACGACCGTGTTGTATTGCAGACGCTGGTAGTCGAAATCAGCCTGCTTCAGCACGCTGTAGATCTCGCGGCGCAGTGCCTTGTCGGCGTCGCCGAGCGCGGCCGCGTCGAAGCCCGCACGCGCGGCGAGCGCTTCACGATTCGTCGCGCCGAAGCTCCACACGCGGCGCAGGAAGCGGCTCGCGCCCTCGACGCCCGCGCCCGACCACTCGAGCTGCTGCTCGGGCGGTGCGGCGAACATCGTGAACAGGCGCGCGGTATCGGCGCCGTACTGGTCGATCAGCACCTGCGGATCGACGCCGTTGTTCTTCGACTTCGACATCTTCTCGATGCCGCCGAGCACGACCGGCTGGCCGTCGGTGTTCAGCGTGGCGCCGACCGGGCGGCCCTTGTCGTCGTGCGTGACCGTCACGTCGGCCGGGTTGTACCAGGTCTTCTTGCCCGCCGCGTCTTCGCGGTAGAACGTCTCGTTCAGCACCATGCCCTGCGTCAGCAGGTTCTTCGCCGGCTCGCCGAACTTCACGAGGCCGAGGTCGCGCATCACCTTGGTCCAGAAGCGCGAATACAGCAGGTGCAGGATCGCATGCTCGATGCCGCCGATGTACTGATCCATCGGCATCCAGTAATCGGTGCGCGCGTCGACCATCGTCTCGGCGTCCGGCGCCGTGTAGCGCGAGAAGTACCACGACGAATCGACGAACGTGTCCATCGTGTCGGTTTCGCGCTTCGCGGCCGCGCCGCACTTCGGGCACGTGCAGTTCAGGAACGCTTCCGACTTCGCGAGCGGGTTGCCCGAGCCGTCCGGCACGAGGTCTTCCGGCAGTACGACCGGCAGGTCCTGCTCCGGCACCGGCACGTCGCCGCACGACGGGCAATGGATGATCGGGATCGGCGTGCCCCAGTAGCGCTGGCGCGACACGCCCCAGTCGCGCAGGCGCCACGTGACCTGCTTGTCGCCGAAGCCGCCGGCCTTCAGGTCGGCCGCGATCGCATCGACCGCCGCGCCATATGCCAGGCCGTCGTACTTGCCGCTGTTGACGCAGACCGCGACTTCCTTGTCGCCGTACCACTCCTGCCAAGCGTCGAGCGAGTACGTCTGGCCTTCGGCCGCGATCACCTGCTTGATCGGCAGGTCGTATTTCTTCGCGAACGCGAAGTCGCGCTCGTCGTGTGCCGGCACGCCCATCACCGCGCCTTCGCCGTAGCTCATCAGCACGTAGTTGCCGATCCACACCTCGACGGGTTCGCCCGTCAGCGGATGCGTGACCGAGAAGCCCGTCGCGACGCCTTTCTTCTCCATCGTCGCGACGTCGGCCTCGGCGACGCCGCCGCGCTTGCATTCGTCGATGAACGCCTGCAGTTCCGGCTTGCCCTGCGCAAGGCGCGTGGCGAGCGGATGCTCGGCCGCGATCGCGCAGAACGTGACGCCCATGATCGTGTCGGCACGCGTCGTGAACACGCGCAGCAGCTTCTTTTCGCCGTCGAGTTCGTACGGGAAGCCGAAGTTCACGCCGAAACTCTTGCCGATCCAGTTCTGCTGCATGATCTTCACGCGCTCGGGCCAGCCGAGGCCGTCGAGATCGTTCAGCAGCTCATCCGCGTACTGCGTGATCCGCAGGTAGTACATCGGGATCTCGCGCTTTTCGACGAGCGCGCCCGAGCGCCAGCCGCGGCCGTCGATCACCTGCTCGTTCGCGAGCACGGTCTGGTCGACCGGGTCCCAGTTCACGGTGCCCGTCTTCTTGTACGCGATACCCTTCTCGAGCATCTTCAGGAACAGCCACTGGTTCCATTTGTAGTAGTCGGGCTTGCACGTCGCGATCTCGCGCGACCAGTCGATCGCGAGGCCCATCGACTGCATCTGGCCCTTCATGTAGTCGATGTTGTCGTAGGTCCACTTCGCGGGCGGCACGCCGTTCGCCATCGCGGCGTTCTCGGCCGGCATCCCGAACGCATCCCAGCCCATCGGCATCAGCGTGTTGTAGCCGTTCATCCGCAGATAGCGGTACATCACGTCGTTGATCGTGTAGTTGCGCACGTGACCCATGTGCAGCTTGCCGGACGGGTACGGCAGCATCGACACGCAGTAGAACTTCGGCTTCTGCGAATCTTCCTTCGTCTTGTAGGCATCGGCTGCGCGCCAGTCGCCCTGGGCGGCGGCTTCGACGTCGGCGGGTACGTATCTCTCGTGCATGGTGTGGTTCGGACTAGGCTTTAAGCGGCGCGCCACGAGGCGGGCACGCGGAAGTGGACGAAATCGGGCAGCCCGGCGGCGGGAGCAGGCTCACGGTTCTCGGGCCTGCCTCATGGTTCCGGATATTCGCCGGGTAACCCGGAGGGTCTCCAGGTTACCCGGCGAAACCCTGCCAACCGGGCGGAAACGACGATTATACCGTCCGTGGCGGGCGGGACGGCCGGTCTCGCGGGCTGGCCATGCATTCTTGCCCGCCCCGGCGCGCGAGCGGGCTGCGCGTCAGCGTGCCGCGCCCGTGGCCGCCGGTGCGGCGGCACCCGTCGGCGGCACGTCGGTGACGAAGCCGATCCGCGTGAGGCCCGCGGCCTGCGCGGCGCCCATCACCTGCGCGATCACCTCGTAGCGGGTCGCGCGCGATGCGCGCAGCCGCAACTCGGGCGGCGCGGCGCCCGCGGCGGCGGCCCGGAAGCGCGCCGGCAGCGCGTCGAGTGCGACGGGCGCGTCGTCCCAGTAGAGTTTGCCGGCGTCGTCGATCGACAGCGTGACCGATTGCGGCGTGTCGCGCGCGACGCTGGCCGCGACCTTCGGCAGGTCGAGCCGGATCGCGTGCGTCATCAGCGGCGCGGTGATGATGAAGATGACGAGCAGCACGAGCATCACGTCGATCAGCGGCGTCATGTTGATCTCCGCCATCGGCGCGGACGTCTTGTGGTGCTCCAGTCCGCCGAATGCCATGGTCGCTCCTCCGGAATACGCGCGTCAGGCTTCCTGCGCGCACACGAACACGTGCAGGTCGCGCGCGAAGCCGTCGAGTTCCTCGGCGAGCTGGCGCACGAGCCGCCCGAGGATGTTGTAGGCGAGCACCGCGGGGATCGCGACGACCAGCCCGAACGCGGTCATGATCAGCGCCTCGCCGACCGGCCCCGCGACGTTCTCGATCTGCGCCTGCCCGCTCGCGGCGATGCTGCCGAGCGCGTGATAGATGCCCCATACGGTGCCGAGCAGGCCGACGAACGGCGCGGTGCTGCCGATCGACGCGAGCAGCACCTGACCGAACTCGAGACGGCGCTGCGAGCGCAGCATCGCGTGACGCAGCGCGCGCAGCACGCGTTCGCTGCGCTCGACTCGCGCGGCGAGCGCGGCCGGATCATGTTCGTCGGCCGCATCGCGCGCCGCTTCGGCGAGCGGTACGAACACGCGCTCGCGATCGGCACCGGCGAGCGCGGCGATGCCCGCGTCGAGCGACGCCGCGCGCCAGAACGAGGCGAGCGCCCGCGGCCCCTGGCGCTTCGCGCGGACCAGCAGCCAGGCTTTCATGAGGAGGAAGCACCAGCTGGCGACGGACATCGCCAGCAGCACGTAGGCGACGGCGTGCGTGATCGCATCGCCGCTTTCGAGGTAGTGGACAACGCCGGTGGGAATCGCCATCGGAGTTTCCCCGTGAGGGTCAGCGCAGGCCGAGCACGTCCTGCATGTCGAACAGGCCGGCGCCGCGCGCCGACAGGAAGCGGACCGCACGCAGCGCGCCCTGCGCGTACGATACGCGGCTCGACGACTTGTGCGTGATCTCGATCCGTTCGCCGATCCCGGCGAACAGCACGGTGTGATCGCCGACGATATCGCCGCCGCGCACGGCCGCAAAGCCGATCGTCGACGGATCGCGTTCGCCCGTCACGCCCTGGCGGCCGTACACCGCACATTCGTCGAGCGAGCGCCCGAGCGCGCCGGCAACGGCCTCGCCCATCATCAGCGCCGTGCCCGACGGCGCGTCGACCTTGTGACGGTGGTGCGCCTCGATGATCTCGATGTCGTAGCCGTGCGAGAAATGCTTTGCCGCGAATTCGAGCAGCTTCAGCGTGACGTTCACGCCGACGCTCATGTTCGCCGCGAACACGATGCCGATCTTGCCTGCCGCGGCCTGCAGCTCGGCCTTCTGCTCGGCGGTGAAGCCGGTCGTGCCGATCACGAGCTTCACGTCGTGGCGCAGCGCGGCCGCGACGTGCGCGATCGTGCCTTCCGGCCGCGTGAAGTCGATCAGGTAGTCGGCCTGCGCGAATACGGCGTCGAGGTCGTCGGTCAGCTTGATCCCGGTTTCCTTGCCGAGGAACGCGCCCGCGTCCTGACCGAGGAACGGCGAATCGGCGCGGTCGAGCGCGCCGACGAGCTGCGCGTCGGAATCGTTGAGAACGGCTTCGATCAGCATCCGGCCCATACGGCCCGATGCACCGGCAATCGCAATCTTCATGGCTTTCTACACGACAGGTCTAAAGGCGGGCGGCGCATGCCGCCCTGTTTCCGCTCGCCGGCCGCTTACTGCGACTGGGCCGGCGCGGTGAGCGGCTGGTTCTGCAGGTTGTCCGAACCCCGCGGGCCGACCGGCGGCGACGCCTCGCTCGACACGTTCGGCTGCGGCGGGCGATGGAACTGGAATTGCGGCTGGATCGCCGGCGCGGCGCCCGGCGGCTGGCCGCCCGGCACCGGCGCGCCGCCCGAAGCCTGCGCGGACGGCGTGAAGCGGCGGGCGGTCGTGCCCTGCCCCGACACCTGGTTGGTCGCGCGGTTCGCCGCGCGCGCCGCCTGGGCGTTGGCATCCTGGTCGACCGCCACGCCGGAAACCGGCTCGGCGGATGCGGTCGCGGCCGCCTGCGCGGCGCTCGCGGCAGCAGCGGCTTCGGACGCCTTCTTCGCCGCGGCCGCGGCCTTCGCCTTCTTGCCGCCGCGATCGCCGTCGATATCGGCCAGCAGGTCGAGCTCGGAAGGCAGGTTCTCGGCACCCGTCCAGCTCGCGAGGCGATCGCCCGAGAACGTCAGCACGAGGTCGCGCTGCTGGACGATCGACGTCGAGCCGCGCTTGAAGTAAAAGAGGTAATCCCAGCGGTCGGCATGAAACATGTCCGACAGCAGCGGCGTGCCGAGCAGCGCGCGGACCTGCTCGCGCGTCATTCCGGCCTGCAGCTGCGCGGCCTTCTCCTGCGACACGAAGTTGCCCTGCACGACAGTGATCCGATAGGGCGTGATGCTCTGCGCGATGCGCTGCGTCACGCTGTCGTACGACGAACAACCAGCCAGCGCGGCAACGGCGGCGGCAGCGATGATGGCACTCCGCATGCGACTCCTCTGAAGGTGCGAAAGAGATTCCGGGAACATTTCCGTCACCGTGCAGGCCCGCGTCGCGGGCCGCGCGTGTTTCTGGAACGGCGAAAAGCCGGTAACATTGAAGCCCTGCATTGTACTCTAGGGATGCCTAGCCATGACCAATCCGACGGATCTCAAGAATATCGGGCTAAAGGCCACCCTACCGCGCCTCAAGATTCTCGAGATCTTCCAGCAAAGCCCGGTGCGTCACCTGACGGCCGAAGACGTCTACCGCAATCTGCTCAACGAGCAGCTCGACATCGGGCTCGCCACCGTTTATCGCGTGCTGACGCAGTTCGAGCAGGCCGGCCTGCTCACGCGCAGCAACTTCGAATCCGGCAAGGCCGTGTTCGAACTGAACGAAGGCTCGCACCACGATCACCTCGTCTGCCTCGATTGCGGCCGCGTCGAGGAATTCTTCGACGCCGAGATCGAAGGCCGCCAGCAGGCGATCGCGAAGGAGCGCGGCTTCCGGCTCCAGGAACACTCGCTCGCGATGTACGGCTCCTGCACGACCGAGAACTGCCCGCACCGCAAGCACTGATCCGCACGCATCACGCCTGCGCCACGGCCCGGCCGGCATCTCGCCGCCCGGGCCGTGTTGTTTTCGGGATCGGAATGGAAAAGGCCCGCACGTTGCGCGCGGGCCGGTTCGGGAAAGTTTCCAATTGTGAGCGGCGAGCCATGCCGCCGCCGCACGGTGCGCGATGCTAGACGCCCGATGCCACCTTCGCCGCGCGTCAGGCCGCGCTCGCGCACGCCGGCGCGAACTCGAGCGCCCACGCGTCGTCGAGCGGAATCTCGTCGCAATTCGGCTGCGGGCCGCCGCGGTCGACGATCACGAAGTCGCTGACCGCGTCGAGCGCAAGCAGCGGATGGTGCCAGACGCCCTTCGCGTAGTTCACGCCCTGCCAGCCTTCGGCGAGAAACGCGCGCATCGCGTCGGGCCGGAACTCGCCGGCCGGCGCGACGACGATCGCGTAGCGCGACACGGCCGCGAGCGGAATGAACGCCTGGCTGCCGTGAGGATGGCGCTCCATCAGCGTGATCGCGACCGGCAGCGCGCGCGGCTGCGCGCGAAACACGCTGACGAGCGGCCGGCCGCCATCCGCGCAGACGTCGATCGTCGCGAGATCGTGGAAGCGCTCGGTCGTGCCGCCGTTGATCGGGAAGTGCCGCGCGCCTTCGAGCGCGATCACGTCGCCGAACGGCGCGAACGCCTCGCGGGTCAGGCGCTCGACGCGCAGGATGTGTGGTCCGCTCATGCCGATGCCTCCTTCAAGCCGGCTCGCCCCACAGACGCAGGCGCGACACGCCGCCGTCCGGGAAGATGTTGAAACGCACGTGCGTGACGGGGCCGAGTGCCGCGAGCTGGTCGAACGTATGCACGTGGTCCATCTGCAGCTTCTGCTCGCCGAGCAGCTCGGCCCAGAACATCGACTGCGTGACGAGCGAATCGTCGGTGCCACCCACGACCCGCGCGGCCTGCAGCGAACAGCGGTCGGGGAAGTTGCCCTTGAAGAACGCCGTATCGACCTCGACGCGCCGGATGATGCCCGGCCGCGCCAGCGCGACGATCGCCCAGTCGTTGCCGGGCTCGCGGCGGCGCCGCGTTTCCCAGCCGTCGCCCATGTTCGCGCCGCGCCCCGGCATCAGCATCTGCGAGGCCGGACCGAAGTGCTGGTTGTTCGCAGCCACCAGGTAGCCGCCGTTCTCGATCGCCGCGAGATCGACGAGCTCGCCGGCCGGCACGTGGCGCCAGTCGCGCTGCGGCTGGCCGTACACGCGCAGCCGCGCGAGCCCGCCGTCCGGATACAGGTTCACACGCAGGTGCGTGACCGGCTGCGCATCGTCAACGCTCACGTAGTGGTGCGAATTGCCCTGCAGCGTCGTCGCGGGGACGATCGTGCGCCATTCGGCGTCGTCCGGCGGCGTGGCCCCGTCCACTGCGCATGCCTCGATCGACGCGGCCGGCGGGAAGTTGCCGGTGAAGTGGCTCGTATCGAGATCGACGCCGTGAATCACGCCCGGCCGCGCGAGCCGGACCACGCAGAAGTCGTGGCCGGTGGTGCGCTTGCGGCGCGTTTCCCAGCCGTCCATCCACTTGCCGTGGTCGTCGTACTTGCCGGGAATGAAGACGGCCGGCTCGGGATTCAGCATGCGCTCCTTCGGCGCGAAGAATTCGTCGCTGGCGAAAAGCGCCTGCGCGCCCAGGCGCGGGTCGGCGAGGTTCATGTAGCGCCGCGTGAAGGCCGGCGCGTTCGGATCGAGGATGGGGGCTGCCATGTCGTCTCCATTATCTTGATGAGGGCCGGCGCATCGTCGCGCCGGCCGCAGGGAATTCGTTCGCGCGAAGCGGCCAGGGGAGCCGCTTCGCGCGAGGGCGCTCAGAGCGCGTGGGCCTGGTCGCCGGCGACCGGTGCGGCGCTCGCCTGTTCATCGGCCACGTAGCGCAGTTCGCGGTTCAGCACGCGCGTCGCGCGGGCCCGGTCGATGTCGTTCTCCCACACGGCGACGACCACCGTCGCGACGCAGTTGCCGATCAGGTTGGTCAGCGCGCGGGCGATGCCGACGAACCAGTCGACCGGCAGGATCAGCACGAGGCCGAGCACCGGAATCGCAGGAATCGCCGACAGCGTCGCCGCGAGGATCACGATCGCCGAACCCGGAATCCCGTGCGCGCCCTTCGACGTGACGAGCGATACCAGCAGCACGACGATCAGGTCATGCGTGGACAGCGGCGTATTGGTGGCCTGCGCGATGAACAGCACGGCGAGCGTCAGGTAGATCGAGAAGCCGTCGAGGTTGAACGAATAGCCGGTCGGGATCACCAGGCCGACCGTCGAATCCTTGATGCCCATGTATTCGAGCTTGCTCATCACCTGCGGCAGCACCGCGTCCGACGACGCCGTGCCGAGCACGATCGACAGTTCCTCGCGCAGGTAGCGGATCAGCTTGAACACCGAGAAGCCCGCGATGCGCATCACGATGCCGAGCACGACCGTGACGAACACGATGCAGCTCAGGTAGAACACCGCGACGAGGTAGCCGAGCTGCTTGAGCGACGCGACGCCGTACTTGCCGGTCGTGAACGCGATCGCGCCGAGCACGCCGAGCGGCGCGAGCTTGATGATGAAGCCGATGATGCGGAAGAACACGTGCGACAGCTCCTCGATCAGGCTGTTCACGCGCTGCGCCTTGTCGCCGAGCAGCGACAGCGCCGAGCCGAACAGCACCGCGAACACGAGGATCTGCAGGATGTCGCCCTTCGCGAACGCGTCGATCGCGGTCTCGGGGATGATCTTCATCAGGTAGCCGGCCGTGTCCTTCAGGCTTTCGGCGTTCTTCGCGTACGACGAGAGCGAGGCCGCGTCGAGCGAGTGCAGGTCGATGTTCATCCCGACGCCCGGGCGCGTCAGCCACGCGAGGACGAGCCCGATGCCGAGCGCGATCGTCGTCATCACCTCGAAGTAGACGACCGCCTTCAGGCCGACCCGGCCGACCTTCTTCAGGTCGCCCGCATTGGCCATCCCGCTGACCACGACGCAGAACACGATCGGGCCGATGACCATCTTGATGAGCTTCAGGAAGCCGTCGCCGAGCGGTCGCAGCGACTCGGCGAAATGCGGGAAGAACGCGCCGAGCGCGACCCCCAGGATTAATGCGACGACTACCCGGCCAAACAGCGAATTGAGGAATTTCGACACGGTGCTCTCCCGATCCAACGGTTGCAGTTTCGTCTGTTCATACTGGTAAGACCAGTGATGTTATGGTGGATAGTAGGAAGCCGATATAGTCGCGTCAAGGCCGAATAAAATAGGGATTTCCCGCCCATGCAGGGGCGGATCGTGACTTTCCCGTAGGCCGGTCATGCACCGCGCGCAGGCGGATTACAATGCCGGTCAGACCGGCCATCGTTCACATCATGAAAAACGTTCCGCACACCGTGACCGACGCCGCCATCGCGACGATCCGCGACCGGATCGAGGCAGGCGTGTATCCGGTCGGCAGCCTGCTGCCGGCCCAGCGCCAGCTCTCCGAGGAGCTGGAGATCAGCCGCGCGTCGCTGCGCGAGGCGCTCTCCACGCTCGAGGCGCTCGGGATGCTGCGCATCCGCGCCGGCAAGGGCGTGTATGTCGAAAGCGCCCAGGCGACGGCTGCCCATCCGTGGCAATTCGCCGAGCAGTCGTCGCCGCCCGACACGTACCAGATGCGCTATGCGCTCGAAGGATTCGCCGCGCGGATGGCCGCGCACGTCGTCACCGACGACGACATCGCATGGTTCGAGGACAACCTCGCCGACCTGCACGTCGCGCTGACCGACAGCGCACTCGACGAAGCGTCGCGGCTCGACTTCGACTTCCACATGCGGATCATCCATCTCGCGGGCAACGCGGCGATCGAGTCGGTGCTGCGCAGCAGCGCGGACATCATGAAGGAAAGCCAGCGCATGCCGTTCTACCGGCGCGAGCTGCTGCTGTCGACGTGGCACGAGCACCGCGCGATCGTCGACGCGCTGATCGCCCGCGATGCGGCCGCGGCCGGTACGGCGATCGAGACGCACATCGAGAACGCCGCGCAACGCGCGGGCATCTTCTTCCCGACGCCGGGCACCTGACGCCGCCGTCGGCCGGCGATCCCGGCCGCCGCGGCAGCCCATTCTCCGGTCGTGCCGGTCATCCCCCCGAAGGATCGCGATACGCGAGCGCGAAACCCGCATCGAGCCGCTCGTCGGCGAGCAGCGCCTCGATGCGCTCCTGCGGCATCGCGTCGATCGTCAGCGCAACGTTCGGGAAATCCACATGGAACGCGTCGATCAGCGAGCCGCTCAGGTAGACCGCGAAGGTCGGCATCATCGCGAGTCGCAGCGAACCGCTGGCGAGATCGGCAACGTCGTGTAGCGCCGCGCGCGCGTGACGCGCATAGGCCTCGCCGAATTCGGTGAGCTGCACCGCGCGGCAAGTCACGCAGTCGCCCGCTTTCGCGCCGGCCAATGAAACAGGCGCGCTCCGCAAATCGCGGGCGTGCCTTTTCTGCATGCGCGCCGTCGCGCCATCAGCAGGCGATCATGCCCCCTCGTGCGTGAAATCGATCAGCACCTTCATCGCACGCTGCCGGTCACCGGCCAGCTCGAACGCGCGGTTCGCGTCGCGCATCGGGAACACGCCCGTCACGGCCGGGCGCAAGTCGACGCGCTGCGCATTGATCAGCTGCACCGCGAGCGCGAATTCCGCATGGAAGCGGAATGAACCGCATATCGACAGTTCCTTCGCGACCACGACGTTCTGCGGCAGGCTGACATCGCCGCCGAGCCCGAGCTGCACGACGATGCCGCGCGGCCGCATCACGTCGAGACCGTCGCGCAATGCGCGCTCATTGCCCGAACACTCGATCATCACGTCGAACGTCCCCTTGTCGGCACCGTAGCGCGCGACCCAGCCGGTGTCCGTCGACGCGTTGATCGCGTGATCCGCGCCGAGCGCGCGGGCAACCTCGAGCGGCGCATCGACCACGTCGGTCGCGACGATCTCCGCCGCCCCATGCACGCGCGCCGCCGCGACCGCCAGCACGCCGATGGGCCCGCACCCCGACACGAGCACGCGGCGGCCGATCAGCGGGCCCGCGCGCGACACCGCATGAAGCCCGACCGCGAACGGCTCGGCGAGCGCCGCGAGCGACAGCGGCACATGGTCCGCGACCTTCACGCACTGCGCGGCATCGCACACGAGCGCGTTGCGAAATGCGCCCTGCACGTGCGGCATGCGCATCGCGCTGCCATAGAAGCGCATGTCGAGACACTGGTTCGGAAGCCCTTCCAGGCAGTAGCGGCACGCGCCGCACGGGCGGCTCGGATTCACCGCGACGCGATCGCCGACCGTCACCGACGTCACGTCCGGCGCAACGGCCGCCACCGTGCCGGCCACTTCATGGCCGAGCACCATCGGCTGCTGCAGCCGGATCGCGCCGAAGCCGCCGTGCCGGAAGTAATGGAGGTCGGAGCCGCAGATGCCGCCCATTGCGACATCGACGCGCACCTGGCCCGGGCCGATCTCGCCCGCGTCCTGCTCTTCGAGCCGCAGGTCGTTCGGACCGTGGATCACGAGACACATGCAACGCATACGCATGACGTTCTCCTATACGGCGCTGGTCAGGCCGCCGTCGACGAACAGCGTCTGGCCGTTCACGAAATCGGATGCGGCCGATGCGAGGAAGATCGCGGCGCCGCACAGCTCGTCGACGCGTCCCCAGCGGCCGGCCGGCGTGCGCTTGCAGAGCCATTCTGAGAACGCCGCGTCGTCGACCAGCGCGCGGTTCAGCTCCGTCTCGAAATAGCCTGGCGCGAGGCCGTTCGCCTGGATGCCGTGACGCGCCCAGTCGGCGCACATCCCTTTCGTCAGCATCCGCACCGCGCCCTTCGTCGCCGCATACGGTGCGATCGTCGGCCGCGCAAGCTCGCTCTGCACCGAGCAGATGTTGATGATCTTGCCGCGGCCGCGCGCGATCATGTGGCGCGCCACCGCCTGCGCGACGTTGAACACGCCGTCGAGATTCACGCGCATCAGCGCGTGCCAGTCGTCCGGCTCGAATGCATCGAGCGGCGCGCGGCGCTGGATGCCCGCGTTGTTCACGAGGATGTCGATCGCGCCGACGCGCGCCTCGAAATCGTCGATCGCCGCACGCACCTGCGCATGCTCGGCGACATCGAACACCGCGTAATCGGCCGCGAAGCCTTCCACGCGGAAATGGTGCGCGAGCGTCGCGGCCTTCTCCTCATTGCGGTCGTTGATCACGATCGCCGCGCCGGCTTCCGCGAGCCCGCGGGCGAGTGTCAGCCCGATCCCGCGTCCGGAACCCGTGATCAGTGCGCGGCGGCCGTCCAGCCGGAACCGGTCAAGCGCGTTGCCCATGCATGTCTCCTCGTGCCATCGAGCCGACCGCCGGTCGCGGCCGGTCTCGCGATGAGCGTATCTTCGGCGCTCGGCCGGGGCCGCGCCAATGGTCTTTTTTGATCCGGTTATCATGAAATCCGATCACCATCCGCTGCCGCCCGCCCACCATGGAATTCAAGCAATTGCGCGCCTTCGTCACGCTCGCTGAAGAGCTGCATTTCGGGCGCGCCGCGCAGCGCCTGTTCATCGTGCAGTCCGCGCTGAGCATGCAGATCAAGGCGCTCGAGGAAGATCTGGGCGCACGCCTGTTCGAGCGCGACCGCCACAAGGTCGAACTCAGTGATACCGGACGCGTGTTCCTGCCCGAGGCGCGGGCGACGCTGCAGCAAGCCGCGCGTGCGGAGCAGATGGCGCGGCTGTCGAGCCGCGGCGAGATCGGCACGCTGCGCATCGCGTTCGTGTCGTCCGTGCTGCCGGCGCTGTTGCCGGCCGTGCTGCGCACGATGCGCGAGCGCTATCCGCTGATCGCGCTCGAATTGAAGGATCTGCCGACGCCCGACCAGATCGCCGCGCTGCGCGACCGGCGCATCGATTTCGGAATGATCCGGCTGCCGGCCGCGTACGCGGGAATCGACACGCGCGTGGTGCTCGAGGAAGGCTTCGTCGTCGCGCTGCCGCTCGACCATCCGCTTGCCGCGCACGAGACGATCACGCCGGCCGCGTTGCGCGGACAGCCCGCGTTCGTGCTCGCGCGCCGCTACGCGCCCGGCTTTCACGACGACATGCTGCTCGCGCTGAGCCGCGCGGGCACGACGCTCGAGATCGCGCAGGAGTTCGGGGAATTCACGACGATGCTCGCGCTCGTCGCGGCCGGGATGGGGATCGGGCTGATGCCGGCGGAAGCCGCGAGCGCGTCGCCGCCGAACGTGCTCGCGCGACCGCTCGACCTGGCCGGGCACCGGACCGGCATCGGGCTCGCGTGGACCGACCTCGACAGCCCGCTGAAGCGCGCGTTCGTAGACGCGCTCGAACATGTGACGGCGAACGCCGGGCAATAAAAAGCCCGGCCGGAAAAACCGGGCCGGGCTCGTTCGCCACGCCGGCCGCCTTGCGGCGGCCGCGCAACGTGCGGGATTACTTCGCGTTCGCGAACGCGACTGCCGTATCCAGCATGCGGTTCGAGAAACCCCACTCGTTGTCGTACCAGCTCGACACCTTGACGAGGCGGCCCGACACCTTGGTCAGCGTCGCGTCGAACGTCGACGAAGCCGGGTTGTGGTTGAAGTCGATCGACACCAGCGGCGCATCGTTGTAGCCGAGGATACCCTTCAGCGCGCCTTCCGATGCTTCCTTCATGATCGCGTTGACTTCCTCGACCGTCGTGTCGCGCTTCGCGATGAACGACAGGTCGACGATCGACACGTTGATCGTCGGGACGCGGATCGCGTAGCCGTCGAGCTTGCCGTTCAGTTCCGGCAGCACGAGGCCGACGGCGGACGCAGCGCCCGTCTTCGTCGGGATCTGGCTGTGGGTGGCCGAACGCGCGCGGCGCAGGTCTTCGTGGTACACGTCCGTCAGCACCTGGTCGTTCGTGTACGCGTGGATCGTCGTCATCAGGCCGGTTTCGAGGCCGATCTTGTCGTTCAGCGGCTTGACGAGCGGCGCGAGGCAGTTCGTCGTGCACGATGCGTTCGAGATGACGGTGTGCTCGGCCTTCAGCACGTCGTGGTTCACGCCGTAGACGATCGTCGCGTCGACGTCCTTGCCGCCCGGCGCCGAGATGATCACCTTCTTCGCGCCGCCCTTCAGGTGCGCGCTCGCCTTTTCCTTCGTCGTGAAGAAGCCCGTGCATTCCATCACGACGTCGACGCCCAGCTCGCCCCACGGCAGTTCGGCCGGGTTGCGGTTCGCCAGCACGCGGATCTTGTCGCCGTTCACGACGAGGTAGTCGCCGTCGACCGACACTTCGCCCGGGAACTTGCCGTGCGCGGTGTCGTACTGGGTCAGGTGCGCGTTGGTCTTCGCATCGCCCAGGTCGTTGATCGCGACGATCTCGAGATCGTGCTTCTTGCCGTTTTCATAAAACGCGCGCAGCGTGTTGCGGCCGATACGGCCGTAGCCGTTGATTGCGACGCGAATCGTCATGGTCTATCTCCTGATGGCTGAAAAAATTCGTTTCGTGCAGCTTCACGGTGCGACGCGCGCGGGGGTAGCGCGCGTCGCGAATGGTTTTAGGCCAGCACGGCCTTCGCGGTCTCGACGACGTGCTCGACAGTGAAGCCGAAGTACTTGAACAGCACGCCGGCCGGCGCCGACTCGCCGAACGTGTCGATCCCGACGACGCCGCCTTCGAGGCCGACGTACTTGTGCCAGAACGCGGTCACGCCCGCTTCGATCGCGACGCGGCGCACGCCGTGCGGCAGCACGCGTTCGCGGTATTCGGCGTCCTGGCGGTCAAACACGTTGGTCGACGGCATCGACACGACGCGGGCTGCGATGCCCTGCTGCGCGAGCGGCTCGACGGCCTTCATCGCGAGTTCGACTTCCGAGCCCGTCGCGATCAGGATGATCTTGCGCGCGACGATCTCTTCGTCCCAGTCCTTCAGCACGTAGCCGCCCTTCTCGATGTTCGCGATCTGCGAATCCGTGCGCGGGTTGAACGCGAGGTTCTGGCGGCTGAAGATCAGGCTCGACGGACGATCCGCGGCAACCGCGTGGGTCCATGCGACGGCCGTCTCGACCGTGTCGGCCGGACGCCATACGTCGTGGTTCGGGATCAGGCGCAGGCTCGACACGTGCTCGATCGACTGGTGCGTCGGGCCGTCTTCGCCGAGGCCGATCGAATCGTGCGTGAACACGAAGATCGACGGGACCTTCATCAGCGCGGCGACGCGCAGCGCGTTGCGGCTGTAGTCGGAGAACGTCAGGAACGTGCCGCCGAACGGCTTGTGGCCGCCGTGCAGCGCGAGGCCGTTGATCGCGGCGCTCATGCCGAATTCGCGCACGCCGTAGTTGATGTGGTTGCCCAGCACGACGCCCGCGCCTTCCGGATTCGCGCGGACCGCCTTCGATGCCTTCCAGTTGGTCAGGTTCGAGCCGGTCAGGTCGGCCGAGCCGCCGAGCAGTTCCGGCAGTGCGGCAGCCAGCCCTTCGATCGCCTGCTGCGATGCCTTGCGGGTCGCGACCGTCTCGGCGCGCTCGTTCGCGCCGGCGATGATCGCCGCGGCCTTCTCGGCCCAGTCGGCCGGCAGCTTGTTGGCCATCCGGCGTTCGAATTCGGCGGCTTCTGCCGGGAATTTCGCGCGATATTGCGCGAACGTCGCGTCCCAGTCGGACTCGGCACGCTTGCCGGCTTCCTTCGCGTCCCATGCCGCATAGACTTCCTGCGGAATCACGAACGGCTCCCACTTCCAGCCGAGCGCTTCGCGCGTCTTCGCGATTTCTTCCGCGCCGAGCGCAGCGCCATGCACGTCGTGGCCGCCGGCCTTGGTCGCCGCGCCCTTGCCGATCACCGTCTTGCAGCAGATCAGCGTCGGCTTGTCCGACAGCTTCGCCTTCGCGATCGCCGCGTCGACCGCGTCGACGTCATGGCCGTTCACGTTCGGGATCACGTTCCAGCCGTAGGCCTCGAAACGCTTCGGGGTGTCGTCGTGGAACCAGTTGACGACGTCGCCGTCGATCGAGATGCCGTTGTCGTCGTACAGCGCGACCAGCTTGTTCAGCTTCAGCGTGCCCGCGAGCGAGCAGGCTTCGTGCGAGATGCCTTCCATCAGGCAGCCGTCGCCGAGGAATACGTACGTGTGGTGATCGACGATCTTCGCGCCGTCACGGTTGAACTCGTCGGCCATCAGCGCTTCGCCGAGCGCCATGCCGACCGCGTTCGCGAGACCCTGGCCGAGCGGGCCGGTGGTCGTCTCGACGCCCGGCGTGATGCCGTATTCGGGGTGGCCCGGCGTCTTCGAATGCAGCTGGCGGAAGTTCTTCAGCTCTTCCATCGGCAGGTCGTAGCCGGTCAGGTGCAGCAGCGAGTAAAGCAGCATCGAGCCATGGCCGTTCGACAGCACGAAGCGGTCGCGGTCTGCCCAGTGCGGGTTCGTCGGGTTGTGCTTCAGGTGGCGCGACCAGAGCGCAACGCCGATTTCGGCCATGCCCATCGGCATGCCGGGGTGGCCGGAGTTCGCTTGCTGGACGGCGTCCATCGCGAGCGCACGGATCGCGTTGGCCATCAGAGTGGTAGAGGCGGGAGACGAAGTCGTCATGTCGAGTCCGGAGAACGAGTCGAGGAAACGGGGGCACGGCGGCATCCGGAAGCTCGAGCGTCAATCGTTCCCGGCGCGCGGTGCGGCGCCTGACGGACGCGAAGCGGACGGAGCCTACGGACGGGGCTGCAAAGCTCGTCATTTTAACAGATGGGCTGACATTTCCCTTGTCGGCGCGCGGTGTTCCGGCACGCTTTTCCGCGGAACCGCACGCCTCCTATAATTCAGGCGTCGGAACTGCCCGCCCCGAGCGGCCCGCCCGTGAACACGACCCTTCTCTTCCATCCCACGCCCGACGCCGCGTACGGCTTCCCGAACGCACGCCGGCTCGCGCACGTCGCGTCGCCGCACCAGCACATCGAAGTCTGGGACACCCCGCAGCTCGGCCGCCTCTTCACGCTGGACGGACGGCCGATGACGTCGGTCGGCGACGAATACGTGTACCACGAGTGCATGACGCACCCGGCCGCGCTCGCGCATCCGTGCCCGCGCAAGGCGCTCGTGCTCGGCGGCGGCGATGGCGGCGCGGCGCGTCAGCTGCTCAAGCACGCGTGCATCGAGCGGATCGTCGTCGCGGAGCTCGACGACGAGGTGGTCGGCATGGCGCGCCGCTATCTCGACGACGTGCATCAGGGCGCGCTCGACGACCCGCGCGTCGAGGTCGTGATCGGCGACGCCGCGCGTTTCGTCACGTCGACCGTCGAGCATTTCGACCTCGTCGTGTTCGACCTCACGCCACCCGATTCGCCGGCGGCCGGCCTCTATACGCGCGAGTTCTACGCGCGACTCAAGCGGATCCTCACGCCGTGCGGCGCGATCTCGATGCATCTCGGCTCGCCGGTGTTCCACGCGGCGCGCATCGCCGCGCTGCTCGCCGACCTGCGCGCGAGCTTCGCGGTCGTCGATCCGTTGTCCGCGCACGTGCCGCTGTACGGATCCCAATGGCTGATGGCGATCGCGAGCGACACGCTCGATGCGGCCGCGCTGTTCGCGCACGACATCGACGAGCGTCTCGCCGCGCGCCGCGTGCAGGGCCTGCGCTACTACGATGCGCGGCTCCATGCAGCCCTCTTTGCCCTGCCGCGCGCGCTGCGCGATACACTGGGCGCTCGCCGCTGAGCTTCGGGCGGACGCATCGTTCTGCGGGCTGGCCGCGCTTTCTCCCCCGCTCGACCCGCGACGCGCGGGCCCGGAACGATGCACGCGGGCAGCCGGCGTATCCTCGGCACCGTACCGGGCGCCCGCGCGCCAATACCCGTTGGACTGCAAAACATGGGACCGGAGTAACCGCTCAAGCGCCAACACCGTTCGACAGGAGATTTCATGACCGATCCACGTCCGGCCGACGTGCCTTGGTTGACGCCTTACCTGGCCGTGCGCAATGCGCATGCGGCCATCGAGTTCTTCCAGGCCGCATTCGGCTTCGAGTTGCGCGACGTCCTCGACGAGGACGGCGCGATCATGCACGTGGAGATGACCTACCGCGGGCAACTGATCGTGATGTTCGCGCCCGAAGGCGCGTTCGGCTCCACCGCGCTCACGCCGAAGAGTGCGGGCGCAACCGCCCCGCAGTCGTTTTACCTGTATGTCGACGACGTCGACGCAACCTGGCAGCGCGCGCTCGATGCGGGCGCGAAATCGCTGACCGCACCGCAAGACCAATTCTGGGGCGACCGCTTCGCGCAGATCGAGGATCTCGACGGCTATCGCTGGGCGCTCGCGCGCCGCCTGAGCGCATGAACGGAGCCGCGATACGCATGAGTGAAGCCACCACCACCGCGGCCGTGCCGCGCTTTTTCGTCGAGGCGGCGCTGCGCACCGACGCGACGCTCGCGTTGCCGGCCGACGTCGCGCGTCACGCGCAAGTGCTGCGGCTGCAGCCCGGCGACGCGCTGGCACTGTTCGACGGCAGCGGCGGCCAGTACCGCGCGCGGCTCGTCGAGATCGACAAGCGCAGCGCGCTCGCGCAGATCGAAGCGTTCGACCCGTCCGAGGCCGAGCCGCCCTATCGCGTGACGCTCGCGCAAGGCATCGCCGGCGGCGACAAGATGGACTGGGTGATCGAGAAGGCCGTCGAGCTCGGCGTCGCTGCGGTCGTGCCGCTGTCGACCGCGCGCGGCGTCGTGAAACTGTCGGGGGAGCGCGCGGACAAGCGCGTTGCGCACTGGCGCGGCGTCGTGCGCGCGTCGTGCGAACAATGCGGGCGCAACCGCGTGCCCGACGTCGCGCCGGTACGCGGCTTCGGCGCCTGGCTCGACACGCTGCCGGCCGCGCCGTCCGACGGCGAACTGCGGCTGCTGCTGTCGCCGCGCGCGAGCATCCCGTTCGCGTCGCTGCCCGACGCACCGCCCGCGGCGGCAGTCACGCTGCTGATAGGCCCCGAAGGCGGGCTGTCGCCGGACGAGGAAAATGCGGCACGCGCACACGGGTTCACCGCATTGTCGCTCGGCCCGCGCGTGCTGCGCACCGAGACGGCCGGCGCGGCTGTGCTCGCGGCGCTGGCCGCGCGCTGGGGCGGCTGGTGACGAACCCGACGTGCCGCGACCCGCGGCGCCCCGGCACGCGGGGTCGCCACTTGAATGCGGCGCGTTTCGATCTTGCGGCTTGCTGCGACTTGCCGCTCGACGAGCGGTGCGGCATCAGGTTGGACAATGCGTCGAGCACCGGCGTCAGCACGTGTTGCACGCTGCCGGTTGCCCAGTCGACATCGAGGCCGTCAAGATCGATCGTGCCCGTCATCGAGCGCGTCACCGGCGACGCATCCGGCACCTCCGTCCTGCCTGCGTCGCGCGGACGCAAAAAAGCCCGCGCGAGGCGGGCCTTTTGCCGGATCGGCCGCGTTCGGGCGGCCGACAGATTCGCGCTTTACGCGAACGAATAGAACACGCGGAACGCGACCTTGCGCTCGGCCCAGAATTCGGCGGCTTCGCGGAACACGTCGAGCAGTGTCTCGCGCCCTTCCTTGTCGAATTTCTGCGCGATCGGCAGCCCTTCCAGGACGATCACGAAACCGGGCTGCGCGCCGGCCTTCGCGACGAGGTCGGTCAGGCAGTCGTACAGCGCATCGTAGTTCTTCCCGAAATGCTTCGGAAACAGGAACGACGTCGCGATCGTCTCCATCACTTCCTGCTTCGACTGCGCGGCGCCGCAATATGCATACAGGAAATGCTGGCCGAGCCGGCTGGCTTCGTCGGCAAGATCCTGCACGCGGAACGCGCGGATCGACTGCACGAGATTGGGTCGCACGGTCGTGAAAAGGCTCATAGGCTCCTCGTTCGATGAAAGCCCGGGCTCGGCTTCCTGTTGCTCCGGGCCGCCGCCGGCCTGTGCCGCCGCGTGGAGTTGCATCACGCGCTGAAACAGATTGCCGTCGCCGGCCGCGAACAGTTCCGCCGCCGCCGTATCGTGCGCGTAGATGGAGTCGCTCATGCCGTTCATCCCGAAGTCATTCAACAATACGTTTAAAACTGTTGTAGTGGTCGTCCGTGTAATAACAGTTGTCGATCCGGCGCAATGGCCCGCCGCAGACGATCCGGCGCGCGCCGCGATTGCGTGCGCGCGGCGTCGGCACCGTGTACTCGTGGTAGTAGCCGCGCTTCGCCTTCGGCAGGATCCGCTCGCGGTTGCCGAAGACGACGCCGTCTTTCTCGTACGGATAGGGGCCACCGGCGCCGATCAGGCCAAGCGTGGTCACGGCCTCGCGCGGCAGACGGGCGGTCGGGATCGTATCGACCCCGCCGACGGCCAGGTCGGCCGAAACGGCCTGCCGTGCGTAAGCGGCGGAAACCAGACTGCCCGTCGGCGTACCGACGATACCCATCGCGAACATCGCGAAGACGGACGCGAGCGCGCCGTTGCGGAGCCACTTGCGTGCCATGAACCAGGGTTCCCGCTGTTAAATCAAGTAGTTGACGACCAACCAAAGGCGTTAGCGTAGCGCTATTGTCCGCGCGAATCAATGTTCGTTTGGGAATCGAAAGGCTGGCGCCGCCCGGAATCGTGCATTTTTTACCGAAACAAGACTACATATATCTTACATGAGATAAAATACCGGCGGCATCTCTCGTATGGCAAGACCCTGCCTCCTTGCCACGCTCGCTACCCGGAGTGGAGAGATGCTGCTGCTGCTTGCGGGAAGCGCGTTTGCGCCCTGCCCGACGGCGTGCCCTTTGCGGGCACGCCTCTTTTTGCTTTTGTTTACAATTTCGCCCGGCGCGCGGCACCGGTTCGACCGTTGCCGCGCGGTTCGTTCCGACTCAGCGTGCGGCGTTCACGTCGGCGACCAGCAGCGCCGCCATGTTGACGATGCGGCGAACGGTCGCCGATTCGGTCAGCACGTGCACCGGCTGGGCTGCGCCCAGCAGGATCGGCCCGATCGCGATGTTGTTGCCGGCGGCCGTCTTCAGCAGGTTGTACGCGATGTTCGCGGCATCGATGTTCGGCAGGATCAGCAGGTTCGCATCGCCTTCCAGCGTCGATTCGGGCAGGATTTCCTTGCGCAGCGCCGCGTCGAGCGCGACGTCGCCGTGCATTTCGCCGTCGACCTTCAACTCCGGCGCACGTTCCTGCAGGATCGCGAGCGTATCGCGCATCTTCTGCGCCGAAGGCGCGTTGCTCGTACCGAAATTCGAGTGCGACAGCAGCGCGACCTTCGGCTCGATGCCGAACCGGCGCACTTCTTCCGCGGCCATGATCGTGATCTCGGCAAGTTGCTCCGGGGTCGGATCGACGTTCACGTGCGTGTCGACCAGGAAGATCTGGCGGCCCGGCAGCACGAGGCCGTTCATCGCCGCGTACACGCTGCAGCCAGGGCGCTTGCCGATCACCTGGTCGATGAAGTGAAGGTGGCGGTGGGTGGTGCTGATCGTGCCGCAGATCATCCCGTCCGCTTCGCCCTTCTTCACCAGCATCGAGCCGATCAGCGTCGTGCGGCGGCGCATCTCGACACGGGCCAGCTGCTCGCTGATGCCCTTGCGCGCCATCATCTTGTAGTACGTCTGCCAGAAGTCGCGGTAGCGCTCGTCGTGTTCGGTGTTGACGACCGTGAAGTCGGTGCCCGGCGTGAGGCGCAGGCCGTAGCGCTGGATACGGTGCTCGATCACCGACGGACGGCCGATCAGGATCGGCGTCGCGAGCTTCTCGTCGACGATGATCTGGACGGCGCGCAGCACGCGCTCTTCCTCGCCTTCCGCGAACACGACGCGCTTCTTCTCCGCCGGCGCGCTGCGCGCGAGCTGGAAGATCGGCTTCATCGTCGTGCCGCTGTGGTACACGAACTGCTGGAGGTGCACGCGGTACGCCTCCATGTCCTCGATCGGGCGCGTCGCGACGCCGCCGTCCATCGCGGCCTGCGCGACGGCCGGCGCGATCTTGACGATCAGGCGCGGATCGAACGGCTTCGGAATCAGGTATTCGGGCCCGAACGACAGGTCCTGGATCCCGTATGCGGTCGCGACGATGTCGCTCTGCTCGTGCTGCGCGAGTTCGGCGATCGCGTTGACGGCCGCGATCTCCATTTCACGCGTGATCGTCGTCGCGCCGACGTCGAGCGCGCCGCGGAAGATGAACGGGAAGCACAGGACGTTGTTGACCTGGTTCGGATAGTCGGTGCGGCCGGTCGCGAGGATCGCGTCGGGGCGCACTTCGAGCGCCGCTTCCGGCAGGATTTCCGGCGTCGGGTTCGCGAGCGCGAGGATCAGCGGGCGCTCGGCCATGCCCTTCACCATCTCCGGCTTCAGCACGCCGGCGGCCGACAGGCCGAGGAAGATGTCCGCGCCGTCGATCACCTCGGCCAGCGTGCGGGCGTCCGTTTCGCGGGCGAAACGCTCCTTGTCCGGATCCATCAGCTCGGTGCGGCCCTTGTAGACCACGCCGGCCAGGTCGGTCACGGTGATGTTCTCGAGCGGCAGGCCGATGTCGACCAGCAGGTCCAGGCACGCGAGCGCGGCCGCACCCGCGCCGGACGCGACGAGCTTCACCTTCTTGATGTCCTTGCCGACGACCTTGAGGCCGTTCGTGACGGCCGCGGCCACGACGATCGCGGTGCCGTGCTGGTCGTCGTGGAACACCGGGATCTTCATCCGCTTGCGCGCTTCACGCTCGACGATGAAGCAGTCCGGCGCCTTGATGTCTTCCAGGTTGATCCCGCCGAAGGTCGGCTCCAGCGCGGCGATCACGTCGACCAGCTTGTGCGGGTCCGACTCGTTCAGCTCGATGTCGAACACGTCGATGCCGGCGAACTTCTTGAACAGTACGGCCTTGCCTTCCATCACCGGCTTCGACGCGAGCGGGCCGATGTTGCCGAGCCCGAGCACCGCGGTGCCGTTCGTGACGACGCCGACCAGGTTGCTGCGCGCGGTGAAGCGCGCGGCGTTCAGCGGGTTCTCGACGATCTCCTCGCACGCGTAGGCGACACCCGGCGAATACGCGAGCGCGAGGTCGCGCTGGTTGATCATCTGCTTGGTCGGGGCGATC
The DNA here is from genome assembly GCF_003858025.1 of Burkholderia sp. Bp9004. Taxonomy (NCBI): domain Bacteria; kingdom Pseudomonadati; phylum Pseudomonadota; class Betaproteobacteria; order Burkholderiales; family Burkholderiaceae; genus Burkholderia; species Burkholderia sp. Bp9004. The sequence goes on from NZ_QTQD01000023.1 coordinate 32,906, forward strand.
GCGATTTTCCCCGGCGTCGGGAATTCGTGATAGTCGAGTGCGGCTTCGCGGAGCTTGGCTTTGGAGGAGGCTTGGGTCGACATGTGTCTCTTGACGGGCGGATTAGAATAACTGTTCGACGGCATTGTAGCGCCAATCGAAGGCCGCCAGACCGGCGATTCGGGTGCGACAGCCGCGACAAAAATGTACTGAACGGTGCAGGAACGGCGCCGTTCGCTGCGTACAATGCCGTTCCCTTCACCGCTTCCGGGTCCGTCCGCCGTGCCAGCCGCCCTGTCCGAGTTTTCGCTGATCGATCGCTTCTTCGCGCGCCGCGCGGCCCGGGGGGTGCGTGCGTCGACGCTCGGCATCGGCGACGATTGCGCGCTGATCGCCCCTCGATCCGGCAAATTGCTGGCCATTTCGACGGACATGCTGGTCGAAGGCCGCCATTTCTTCCCCGATGTCGCGCCCGACGCGCTCGGCCACAAGACGCTCGCGGTCAACCTGTCGGATCTCGCGGCGATGGGTGCCGAGCCGCGCGCGTTCACGCTCGCGTGCGCACTGCCGCGCGCGGACGCGGCGTGGCTCGAGGCATTCAGCAACGGGCTGTTCGCGCTCGCCGAGCGGTTCGGCTGCGAACTGATCGGCGGCGACACGACGAGCGGGCCGCTGAACCTGTGCGTGACCGTGTTCGGCGAAGTCTCGCCGGACGCGGCGTTGCGGCGCGATGCCGCGCGTGACGGCGACGACGTCTGGGTGTCCGGCACGCTCGGCGACGCCCGTGCTGGGCTCGGACTCGCGCGCGGCGAATGGACCGCCGGCGCGGACGAAGCCGCCGTGTTCCGGCAGGCGCTCGAGCGTCCCGAGCCGCGCATCGCGCTCGGGCTTGCGCTCGCGGGCGTCGCACATGCGGCGCTCGACATCTCGGACGGCCTCGCCGGCGACTTGCAGCACATCCTGACCCGCTCGAACGTGCGCGCCGAGATCGACGCCGACGCGGTGCCGCGCTCGGCCGCGCTCGCGACGCTGCCGCCCGACGTGCAGCGACGCTGCATGCTCGCCGGCGGCGACGACTACGAACTGTGCTTCACCGCGCCGGCCGCGGCCCGCGCGACGATCGAGGCAGCGGGCGCGAGCGCCGGCGTCCGGGTGACGCGAGTCGGTACAATACGCGCGTTGTCCTCGCCGTCGGAGCAGCCCGCGATCGCGTGGCGCGACGCCGCCGGCGCCCCCCTGACTCTCACGTTGCACGGTTTCGACCACTTCCATGCAGACTGACCCGACCGGGCAATCCGCGGCCGCGCCCGGCGCCGCCCGGAACGTGCCGCAGCGCGCCACGGCGCGCTTCATGCTGTCGCATCCGGCGCACATCGTGTCGCTCGGCTTCGGCAGCGGGCTCGCGCCGTTCATGCCCGGCACGTTCGGCTCGCTGTTCGGCTGGCTCACGTTCGTGGTGCTCAACCGCTACCTGACGGTGCCCGAATGGTGGGCGCTGATCGCGGTCGGCTTCGCGGCGGGCACGTGGATCACCGGTTTCACCGCACGAAAGATGGGCACGTCCGATCCGGGCGCCGTCGTCTGGGACGAAATCGTCGCGATCTGGCTCGTGATGCTGTTCGTCACGCCCGCGACCTTCATCGGCCAGTTGTGGGCGTTCGTCGTGTTCCGCTTCTTCGACATGCTCAAGCCGCCGCCGATCCGCTATTTCGACCGTCGCGTGAAAGGCGGGCTCGGCATCATGGTCGACGACCTGATCGCCGCGTTCATGACGCTGCTCGTGATCGCCGCCTGGCGCTCCGTCGTCGGCTGACCGATTTCCCGACTCCCGTTTCCCGTTTCCCGACGCGCATGCCAACCGATTCCGTCGTCCATCAGCTTGCGATCCGCGCAGGCAACAAGCTGCGTGACGAGCACCTGTCGCTCGCCACCGCCGAATCCTGCACGGGCGGCATGATCGCCGCCGCGATCACCGACATCTCCGGCAGCAGCCAGTGGTTCGAGCGCGGCTTCGTCACCTACTCGAACCAGGCGAAGATCGACATGATCGGCGTTCCATCCGACCTGATCGAGAAACACGGCGCCGTCAGCGAGCCGGTCGCACGCGCGATGGCCGAAGGTGCGCTGCGCAACAGCCGCGCGCAGGTCGCGCTGTCCGTCACCGGCATCGCCGGTCCCGCCGGCGGCAGCGAGAAGAAGCCGGTCGGCACCGTGTCGTTCGCATGGAGCAACCGGCTGCATACCGACGTCGAGACCCTCGTGTTCAAGGGCGACCGCGAGCAGATCCGCGCACAGGCGGCCGCGCATGCGCTGCGCGGGCTGCTGAAGCTGCTCGACGAGCGCGAAGGCTGATTCGCCGGCGCAGCGGCAGGGGCGGCCGCCCCTGCCCGCCGACTGAATTGCGTCGGGCTTCACGACGATCCAGTTCTTGTCCGCCGTGACCGGCAGGCCGAGCGCCTTCTGCCGCGCAGGCATGCGGTGCGCAAGCGACGGGAAAGTTGTTCGCGTGCACCAGGATGGCAGACACGCGAAGCAGGCGCGCGGCCCGCGGATGCGGACTCGGCGGTGAAAGGCCGCCCGGGCGGGCGGCCTGCGTTTCAGCGCTATTTCAGCGATGCGCGTTGATCGTATCGCGCGTCTTCTGCGCGGCGAGCGCGGCGGCTTCGGCGAAATCCTCACCCTTGCTCGCGTACAGGATCGCGCGCGACGAGTTGATCATCATCCCGGTGCCGTCGGCGGTGCGGCCCGCGTTGACGGTCGCCTGCACGTCGCCGCCCTGTGCGCCGATGCCGGGGATCAGGAGCGGCATGTCGCCGACGATCCCGCGCACGATCTCGATTTCCTTCGGGAACGTCGCACCGACCACGAGGCCGAGCTGGCCGTTCTTCGCATTCCACTTGTTCGCCGCGAGGTCGGCCACGACCTGGTACAGCGGCCGGCCGTTGGTGTCGAGGAACTGCAGGTCCGACCCGCCCGGGTTGGACGTGCGGCACAGCACGATCACGCCCTTGCCTTCATGCTCGAAGTACGGCTCCACCGAGTCGTAGCCCATGTACGGGTTCACCGTGACCGCGTCCGCGCGATAGCGCTCGAACGCCTCGCGCGCGTACTGCTCGGCCGTGCTGCCGATGTCGCCGCGCTTCGCGTCGAGGATCACGGGCAGCCCCGGATGCTGGAGGTGGATGTGCGCGATCAGGCGCTCGAGCTGATCTTCCGCGCGATGCGCGGCGAAGTACGCGATCTGCGGCTTGAACGCACTCGCGTATTGCGCGGTCGCGTCGACGATCTGCCGGCAGAATTCGAAGATCGCGTCGGGCTGGCCGTCGAACTGCACGGGAAAGCGCGACGGCTCGGGGTCGAGGCCGACGCACAGCAGCGAATTCGTGCGCTGCCACGCGGCGCGCAGCGATTCGATGAAAGTAAGCGGGGAAGACATGGCGGATACTCGCGGCAAACCGTTGGTAGACCGCGTATTTTACCCGCGTCGCCGGCGTCCTTCGCGCGCGGCGGCGTCGATGCGCGCATCGGACCGCTCGACGGTGAACGCGAAACGCCGCGTGAGCCGCTCGCCCGGCGCGAGCAGCGTCATCCCGTGCGCGGCCGCGCCGCCCGGCAGGTTCACCGCATTGATCGGATGATCGACCGGCTCGAAGCAGAAAAAATGCTCGCCAGGCGGCGTATAGAGCACGTACGCATCGGCGTCGGCCGCGATCGTCAACAACAGCCCGCGGCGCGGCCAGCTCACCGTCGCGTGGCCGCCCCAGCCGGTGAACGCGTGATTGACAAGCGTCGCCGGCAGCGGATACGCGACGCCGAACTGCCAGGCCGGCGGCACGCTCACGTGCCGCACCGGCAGGAAATCCGTACCCGACAGCCACAGGCCGCCCGCGGCCGCGGCCAGCTCGGTCGCGTCGTCGCGCACGAGGAACGGATGCATGCCGAGCCCGAACGGCAGCCGTGCACGCCCCGCGTTTTCGATCGTCAGCGCGATCGACAGCGTCGTGTCGTCGAGCGCGAACGACTGGATCGCGCGAAACGCGTACGGCGCGCCGCTCGCGCGATCGAGCGACAGCTGCAGCGTCGTGTCGGTTGCGTCATCCACCTGCCACGGCGCGAGCCAGCCGTCGCCGTGAATCGGCAATGGTTCGTCGCGGCGGTTGCGCGGCACCGCGACGCTGCGCCCGTCGCATTCGAAACGGCCGTTGCCGATCCGGTTCGAGTACGGCAGCAGCGGATAGCAGGCGAGCACGTTCGGATCCGTCGCCGTTTCCGGGTGCTCGCAACGCCGGAACACCGGCACCAGCGCGCCGTGATCGCCGCGCCAGTCGAAGCGCGCGATGCCGCCGCCCAGATGCGGCAGCACGTCGAGCCGCAGCGCCGCATTCGACAGCGTGACGACCGCCGCATGCGCGGTGCCGACGCCCTGCGCGAACGCGGCGGTCTGCGGGCCGGCGCTGACGGGCTGCGCGGCGGCAGCCAGGCGCGCGCGGCGCGACTGGCTCGTGGACGACGATGCGCGCGAGGACGTGGCGGTCATGGTGAGCTCCTTTCCTTCGTCGATGAAGTGATACGGGTCGTCGCGCGATGCCGCGCGAATTCGAACATCGGCAATCAGGCCCAGCCGCCGTCGACCACCACGTCCTGCGCGGTGATCATCCGGCTGTCGTCGGCCGCGAGAAACAGCGCCATGCGCGCGAGATCGTCCGGCAGCAGCTCGGCGTCGATGCACTGGCCGGCCTTGATCGCCGCACGGCCCGCGTCGTCGAGCCAGAGTTTGCGCTGCTTGTCGGTCATCACCCAGCCGGGCACCAGCGAATTCACGCGGATTCCGAACGAGCCGAGATCGCGCGCGAGCCCACGCGTGAGGCCCTGCACGGCCGCCTTCGCCATCACGTAGACGGGGTAGCCGCCGTTCTTCAGCATCCAGCTGATCGAACCGAGATTGATGATCGCGCCGCCGCCGCGCTGCTTCATGTCGTCGATCACCGCCTGCGCGGCGAAGAACTGATGGCGCAGATTCACCGCGATGCCCGCGTCGAACGACTCGGGCGTCACGTCGCCGATCGCGTGGCGCGTGTCGTTCGCCGCGTTGTTCACGAGCACCGCGATCGCGCCGATGCGCGCGCGGATCGCGTCGATCGCATGGCGCAGCGCGTCGATGTCGGTCAGGTCGCACGGGATGAACAGCGGCGCGTGGTGCACGTCCGGCGCCTGCGCGAGGGTTTCCGCGAGCGCCTGGCCCGCGTGCGCGTCGAGATCGACGAACGCCACGCGCGCGCCCTGCCGCGCGAAATGCTCGACGAACGCCGCGCCGATCCCGGTCGCGCCGCCGGTGATCAGCACCGCGCGATCCTCGAGGCTCGGGTAGCGCGCATAGCGTGCGTCGCTCGCGGCGCGCGAATCCTGCGCGGAAGTTTCGATGGTCATGCGAATCGTCTCCGTGGAATCGGTCAGTCGCGTACGCCGCGGTTCTTCAGCTGGTCGAGCAACACGGCCGCGAGCAGGATCGCGCCGCGCACCAGGTACTGATAGAACGCGTCGATGTTCAGCAGGTTCATCACGTTCTCGACGGTGCCCATGATCAGCACGCCGATCACGACGCCCGAGATCGTCGCGCGGCCGCCCATCAGCGACACGCCGCCGAGCACGCACGCCGAGATCACGTTCAGCTCGAAGCCCTGCGCCGCGTTCGGCTGTCCCGACGTGATGCGCGATGCGAGGATCACGCCGGCGAGCGCCGTCACCGCGCCCTGGATCAGGAAGATGTAGACGCGCGTGCGTTCGACGTTGATCCCCGCGAGGCGCGACGCCTCGGGGTTGCCGCCGATCGCGAGCGTGTTGCGGCCGTACACGGTCTGGTTCAGCAGCACGCCGAACACGATGAAGCACATGAGCGTGACCCAGATCGGCAGCGATACGCCGAAGAGCGACAGCCCGCCGAGCGCGATGAACGTATCCGACGACACGCCGACCGCCTGCCCCTTCGACACGATGAAGCCGAGCCCGCGCACGATTTCCATCGTCGCGAGCGTCGTGATCAGCGCGTTGATGCGCAGGTACGCGATCACCGCGCCGTTCACGAAGCCGATCGCCGCCCCGGCCGCGACCGCCGCGACGATCGCGACGAACGTGTTGTCGGTCGCATTCAGCACCATCGCGCACAGCACGCCCGAGAACGCGACGGTCGAGCCGATCGACAGGTCGAAGTCGCGCGAGGCCAGACAGAACATCATCGTGCACGCGACCATCCCGATCTGCGAGATCGACAGCGCGAGGCCGAGCATGTTGTCGATCGAGAAGAAGTGATCGACCGTCAGCGACATCGTCACGAACATCACCGCGAAGATCGCGATCAGGCTGTATTCGGTGAGGTGCTGCCACCACTTCTGGCGGTCGCTCTGTTGTGGAACCAGCGCGTCGGCCGACGGCTTCACGGCTGCGCTGGCGAGGTTTTCCCTGACTTGCATGATTGTGTCTCCTGCTCCTGCGTCGCGCGGCCCGCGCCGCGCTTGATCGATTCGAATGTCGTGCGTCGCCCGAGGCGACCTGAAACCGCGTCAGGCCGCCTCGACGACGCTGGTCTGCGGCAGCGCGAGGCTCAGCACCGCATGCTCGTTCGCCTGCTCGCGCGGCAGCTCGCCCGCGATGCGGCCTTCGCGCATCACGACGATGCGGTCGGACACGCCGAGCACTTCCGGCAGTTCCGACGACACCATCACGATCGCGCAGCCGCGCTCCGCGAGCCGGTAGATCACGTCGTAGATCTCGTGCTTCGCGCCGACGTCGATGCCGCGCGTCGGCTCGTCGAGGATCACGACCTTCAGGTCGGGCTCCGCGAGCCAGCGCGACAGGATCGCCTTCTGCTGGTTGCCGCCCGACAGGAAACGGATCTTCTGCCGCCGGTTCGGCGTCTTGATCTTCAGCCGCTGGATGAAGCGGTCGGCCGTTTCATTTTCGGTCTTGCGGTCGATGAACAGGCCCGCGCGCAGCGAATGACGGCGGCAGCTGATGTTGATGTTCTCCGCGACCGACGCCATCGCGATGATCCCTTCCTCCTTGCGGTCTTCCGGGCACAGCACGATGCCGTGACGGATCGCGTCGCCGGTGCGCTTCACGTCGATGCGCTTGCCGTCGAGCGTCAGCGCGCCCGCGCGTCGGCGGTCCGCGCCGTACACGAGCCGCATCAGTTCGCTGCGCCCCGCGCCGACCAGCCCGAAGAAGCCGACGATCTCGCCCGCACGCACCGAGAAGCTCGCCGGTTCGCGCAACGCGGGGCCGTCGACGCCTTCGGCCGAAAACCGCACGTCGCCGAGCGCACGCGGCGCGTAGTGGTAAATGTCCGCGATCTCGCGCCCGACCATCTCGGCGACCAGCCGCTCGCGCGGCACGTCGGCGAGCGATTCGTGCGACGCGATCTTGCGCCCGTCGCGAAAGATCGTGCACGCATCGCACAGCCGGTAGATCTCGTCCATCCGGTGCGAGATGTAGATCAGCGCGCGGCCCTGCGCGCGCAGGTCGTCGACGAGCTTGAACAACACCTCGGTCTCGCGATGCGACAGCGAGCTCGTCGGTTCGTCGAGCGCGATCACGCGCGCGTTGCGCATCAGCGCCTTGCAGATCTCGACCATCTGCCGCTGCGCGATCGACAGCCGCCCGAGTTTCGCGTCGGGATCGAGATCGACGCCCATCGCCGCGAGCCGTTCGCGCACATGGCGCTTCGCCTCGCCCTTCCTCACCCAGCCGAGCGCGTTCGGCAGGCGGCCGAGCAACAGGTTCTCCGCGACCGTCAGGTCGGGCACGTACTGCAGTTCCTGGTGAATCACCGCAACGCCGGCCGCGATCGACGCGGCCGCACTCGAAAAATGCACGGGCTGGCCGTCGACCAGCACGCTGCCCGCATCGGGCTGGTATTCGCCGCCGAGAATCTTCAGCAGCGTCGACTTGCCCGCGCCGTTCTCGCCCATCAGGCCATGCACCTCGCCCGCGTGCACGTCGAACGAGATGCCGTCGAGTGCGCGCACGCCGGGAAATACCTTGCCGATATTGTCAAAACGCAGTGCCGCTGACACGTCGTCTCCCTACTTGCAGTTCCATCGATCGCCGGCCGCCGCATCGCCGCGGCGGCCGGCGGGCGGCTTACTTCGATGCGAGCCCCATCTCGTCGCGCACCTTCGACACGTTGTCGCGCGTCGCGAGCATGCCCGTCGTCAGCGTCAGCGCCGGCGGTGCCTTGCCCTGCGTGATCCACGCGTACATCAGGTCGGAGGTTTCCTCGCCATGGCGCTTCGGGCTGATGATCACGGTGCCGTAGAAGCCCGTCGGCTGCGGCTTCTTGAATTCGTTCAGCGCCGATTCGGAACCACCGATGCCGATGCCGATCATGTTGTCCGCCTTGAAGCCGCGCCCTTCGGCCGCGCGCACCGCGCCGAGCACGGCCTCGTCGTTCAGGCCGTACGCCACCCAGTGCTTGAACTGCGGGTTCTTGGTGAGCGCGATGTTCGCTGCGTTGAACGCGTTCTCGGTGTCGGTCTTCGCCTGCGGCGCCGCGATCACGTTCGCCTTCGGGAAGCCGGCCGCCACCAGCGCGTCGGTCGCGCCGCTCGTGCGGTCGTGCGCGGTCGGCAGCTGCTCGTAGGTGATGTCGATCGCGCCGACGTCCTTCATGTCCCAGCCGCGCTTCTTGATCTCGGCAGCGATGCCGTCGCCGACCTGCTTGCCGATGTTGTACGCGGAGATCCCCATGTGCGGCACCGCCTCGATCGGCTTGCCCGCGCCGTCGACGAGGCGGTCATCGACCGTCATCATCTTCAGGTTGTGCGACTTCGCCTTCGCGACGATGCCCGGCCCGAGCTTCACGTCCGGCGTGCAGATGATGAAGCCCTGCGCCTTCTGCGCGGACAGGTTGTCGATCGCGCTCATCACCTTCTCGCCCGACGGCGCGCCGATCTTCACGAGCGTGAAGCCCTTGTTCTTCGCCGCGATCTCGGCGAACTTCCACTCGTCCTGGAACCACGGCTCTTCCGGCTGCTTCACCAGGAAGCCGATCTTGACCGGGTCGGCCGCATGCGCGACCGGGCTTCCGATCACCACTGCCGCCGCGGCGGCCAGCGTTACGAAGGTTCTGCGTTTCATCTCCAGTGTCTCCTTGTCTTCATCGAACGGAATACAGCCGCTTGTTGGTTTCGACGCAGCGTGCGCGCGGCCGTCGCACGTGCGGTCTGTCGAATCGTTGCGTCAGTCGTGGTACAGCGCCGCGCGCCCGCCGTCGACGGTGATGCAAGCCGCATTGATGAACGGCGCCTCGTCGGAGGCGAGAAACACGGCCGTCATCGCGACTTCTTCCGGCTTGCCGATCCGCTTCATCGGCTGCAGCGCGAGCGTCTCGGCGCGCGCCGCGGCCGGGTCGGCCTGCGCGCCCCACCAGTCGCGCGTGAGCTGCGTCTCGATGTAACCGGGCGCGATCGCGTTCACGCGCACGTTGCGCGCCGCGTATTCGATGCCGAGCGCACGCGTGAGGCCCAGCACGCCGTGTTTCGCGACCGGGTACGGAAAGCAGCCCGGGATGATCCGGAACGCATGCGTCGACGCGATGTTCACGATGCTGCCGCGGCCGCGTTCGACCATCCCAGGCAGCGCCGCGCGGCAGCCGTGCCATACGCCATCGAGGTCGACCGCGAAGCAGCGGCGCCAGTCTTCGTCCGTCATCGTCAGCGGATCGGCGAACACATTGATGCCCGCGTTGTTCACGAGCACGTCGAGCGGGCCGAATGCGGCTTCGGTCTGCGCGAGCGCGTCGCGCACCGAATCCTGCCGCGCGACATCCGCATGCAGCGGCAGCACGCGCGCGCGGTCGATGTCGTCGGCGATCGCCGCCGCCGTGCGCTGCGCTTGCGGGAAGTCGAGGTCGACGAGCGCGACGGCCGCGCCCTCGCGCGCGAACGCCTGCGCGATCGCGGCGCCGATCCCGCGGCCCGCGCCCGTCACCATCGCGACCTTGCCCGCGAGACGTCCCATCATGCGGCTCCGCCGCGCGCCACGCGCAGGCCGGCCTGGAACGCGCGCGCATTCGCCGCGGTCGCCTCCGCCGACTGGCCGGGCCGGTACAGCGCCGAACCGAGCCCGAAGCCGTTGGCGCCGGCCGCGAGGAACGGCTGCATGTTGTCCGGAGAAATTCCGCCGACGGGTATCAGCGGCACCGCGCGGTCGATCACCGCACGCCACGCCTTCACGACGGGCACGCCGAGCTGCTCGGCCGGGAACATCTTCAGCACGTCGGCGCCGTTCGCGAGCGCGGCAAACGCCTCGGTCGGCGTCGCGACGCCCGGTGCGCTCGCGAGCCCGCGCTCGCGCGCACGGCGGATCACGGCCGCGTCGCTGTGCGGCATCACGATCAGCGTGCCGCCCGCGTCCTGCACGCGGTCGACATGCTCGGCCCGCAGCACGGTGCCAGCGCCGACGATCATGTCGTCGGGTAGCGCGCGGCGCAGCGCCGCGATGCTGCCGAACGGATCGGGCGAGTTGAGCGGCACCTCGACGATCCGGAAGCCCGCTTCGTGCAGCGCAAGGCCGTGATCAGCGGCTTCGGCGGACGTGATGCCGCGCATGATCGCGATCAGCGGGCACGCGTCGAACGCGCGCATCAGTGCGGCGTGCGGCGTGTATGGTGCGGGCAGCGTAAGGTCGGACGACATCGGCGGTTCCTCTTCAATCGATTCATTGGTCGGCGCAGACGGGCTCGCCATCCGCGCGCACGAGCCCGGCGCGCGACGCGATCCACCACAAGCCGCGCTCTGTCGCCTGAGCGACGACGCGCGCATGCGTGCAGCCGAACACGCTCAACGCGTCGACGTAGCGCGCGCACAATCCGTCGTCGCCGATCAGCAGCAGCGGCTGGTTCGCGAGCGCGACACCGCGTTCCGCCAGCATCGCGTCAAGTGCGTTCAGCTCATGGCCGATCAGCAGGCCTGACAGGTAATCGCCCTGCGCATCGGGCGCGAGCCGGTCGGTCAGGCCGAGCGTGCGCGTGCTGAAGATCGTCGCGAGCAACCCCGCGCGCTGCGCACCGCGGGCCACCGCGACGCCGCGCGCGAATGCCGCGCGGTCGGGCGACGCGCTCGCGCGCATCGTGCGGCCGAGGATCGTGTGATCGCGCAGCGCCGCGAACAACTCGCCGGTCATGAAGGTCTGGAAGCGCTCGATGAGCCCGTCCTTCACCCATGCCCACTTCGCATGCGTGCCCGGCAATCCGATCAGTACGCCTGAACGATCTGCATCAAGCATGGGATCGTTCGCGAGTGCGCCGAATATCTGCGTTTCTTCGCCGCGCATCACGTCGGGCAATTCGCCCGTCGCGATCACGCCCGGCACGATGGACACCGTCGTGCCGCGCGACGTCGTCACCGTGACGAGCCCCGCGACGAGCGCGTCGGCACCGGCCGGCACCTGGACGTACGGCGCCTCGCGCCAGCCCTGTGCGCTGCCGACCATCCCGGCGGCCAGCACCGGCACGCCCGGCGCGCGGTCGAGCCAGTCGCCGCACGCTTCCTCGAACACGACGTCGAAGGCTCGCGCGCCGCCGGCCGGCACATGCATCACGCCCGCGGCGCGGCTGCGCGTGTCGAGCAGCGCACCGTGCGCGCCGAACAAATATGCGCGCAGCGACGTCGTGCCCCAGTCGAGCGCGATCAGCGACGGTGCGGCGCAGGAGGCGTCCGGAGCGGTCCGGGTCGAATTGGTCATCGTTTGATCCTGCGGGTACCCTGCGGCGGGCTCCAGCCCAGTTCCGCGGAAATGGCTCGCGCTTCGCGCTGCACGAGCGGAATCAGTTCGTCCATCCGGTCGTGCGGCATGTACGGAATCGTGCTCGCGACCGATACGGCCGCGACGATCGCGCCCGACGCGTCGCGGATCGGCGCGGCTACGCAACGGATCGACGCCTCGTTTTCCTCGAGGTCGAACGTGTAGCCGCCGGCCGCGTAATGCGCCATGCGCTGCAGGAACGCGCTCGTCTCGGGCCGGTTGTCCGGCTTGAAGTTGACGCCGGCCAGCGCGCGCCGCGCGGCTTCGAACAGCGAGCGCCACAGGTCCGGATCGAGGTCGAGCATCATCGCCTTGCCGATGCCGGTCGATGCGAGCGGCATCCGGTGGCCGACACGCGAGCGCATCTCGAGGCCGCGCGTGCCGGGGATCTTGTCGATGTACAGCACGTCATCGCCGTCGCGCACGCCGAGGTGGATCGTGTCGAGCGTCGCTTCGGCGAGCGCCTCGAGGTGCGGCCGCGCGACCGCCGTGAGCGGCATCTGTTCGAGCGCGATCGTGCCGAGCTCGATCAGCTTCGGGCCGAGCAGGTAGCCGCCCTGCACCTGGCGCAGGTAGCGCGCCTGCACGAGGCTGCTGACGAGACGGTGCGTCGTGCTGCGCGTCGTGCCGAGCGCGGCGCCGATCGCACGCATGTCGCGCGCGCCGTTCGCGATCGCTTCGAGGATCGCGAGACCGCGCAACAGCGTCTGCGTACCGGCCTGCTGCGCGGTGAGGTCGAGCGGCGTGCTGGTCGCGCCGATGGAGTCGGTGAGCGGCGCATCGCCCGGCGTCGCGCGCCGGGCGTCGAGAGCAAGGGAATCGGGCATCTTGGTCATGGAACGGGTTTCTTCAGCCGAATCGGTGAAGCCGCTGTCGCGACGCCGGAACGAGGTCGGGCGTCGCGGCAACGCGGCGGTCGATGCACCGAGGAAAGCGCCCGGCGAACTTCATGGAATGTGTCTCCGTGTGCGTCGGGCGCCGCGCGATGCGTGGGTCCGAAGCTGTCGATGTGCTTCGGATTGTAGGAGCGCACGCATTCGTCTCCAATATTTGAATGCGTTGCCCAGATAATGAGATAAACCGGTGGAGGTCGCGAAACGGTCGCGCCATGCGCACGGGGGCGGAACCCGATGCGTCGCGGGTCCCGCCCCCGTTGGTCATGCGCGCCGCGCTTACTGCTGGTTCGTGCTGCGCGCCTGCATGTAGCGCTGCACGTCGGAGAACGACACGCGGCCGCTACCGCTCGCGTCGATCTGCCGGAAGTGATTCACGACATAGCCGAGGCCGGCCGCGCGCGCCTGCGCTTCGGTGATCGAACCGGTGTTCTGCGTATCGGCCGCGCCGAACTGCCGCGCGAGTTTGCGCACCACCTGCGCGTGCAGCGCGGCGCCCGTCGTCTGCGTGCCGGCGGTCGGCTTGCGCGCGGCCGGCGGCACGTACGGATCGCCGAGCTGCGCCTGGCGCGCGCGCGCCGGGGTGGCGGCGTCGCTCGCCTGCGCGAACGCGGACACCGATGCGGATGCTGCAACGCCGGCGCATGCGAGCGCGGCGGCAACGACGATGAAACGTTTCTTCATGTCAGGCTCCAGTCTGGAATGAGGTCGTCGACGGCCGGCGAACAGCGCCGCCACGGGCGCGCGTCGCCAGGCCCGCACATCGCATCAGTGCGCGGCCGCGTTGTAGAAGGTCACGAGGTCGGCTTTCTCCTGCGGACGCGACGTATCGTCGAGATAGACCATGTGTCCACCCTGATAGTCCTTGATCGTCAGGTTCGGTTGCGAGCCGAGCCGGGCGAGGTCGAGCTCGGTCTGGTAGAACGGCGTCGCGATGTCGTGATACCCGTTCAGCGACAGCACCTTCAGCGACGGATTCAGCGTCAGCGCAGCCGCAAGATCGGGAATCGTGTCCGGCATCGCGAGGCCGTCGTGCGTCCAGTCCCAGGTCTGGATCGCATTGCTGCTCAGCGAATACGCCGACTGCGCGCTGTACTTGAGCACGTTCGGCAGGTAGCTGCCGATCGTGTCGGTGAACGGTTTCGTGATGAACGTGCTCGACGGGTCGCCGTCCGCCGCGAGCGGGCTCGACGACGGCACGTTCACGCGTGCGTCGTAGCGGCCGATCAGCGTGCCCGGGATCAGCGACACCTGGAAGCTGTTGTCGAAGAAGGTCGGGACGACGTTGAAGTCCGCGTTCCACAGCGTCTGCTTCACGCCGGTCGAATTCACCATCGTCGTGACGAGCGTCGGCGGGGGCGGGGTGTGGCTCGCGAGATACGCGTTCACGGCGGGCACGTAGCTGCCGGCCGTCAGCTGGCGCATCTGGTCCGCATATTGCGGCAGGCTCGACGGGTTCGGGTTGTCGAGCTGGTAGTACGCGCCGACCGTGCCGTAGGACGGCACGAAGCCCGCGCAACTCACGGGGCTCGCCCCGTTGTTCGAGTTGCCGACATAGTCGCTCGCCATGTCGCAGTTCGCGTTGTAGTTCAGGATCGACGACTGCAGCACGATGCCGTCGAGCTTCACGCCGGCCGTCTCGAGCAGGTTCGCGAGCACGTCGGTGCGCGGCGTGCCGTACGACTCGCCGAACAGGTACTTCGGCGAATCGTTGCGCTGGTTCACGGCGATGTAGCGCGTCACGAAGTCGCGGAACGCGCCGCCGTCCTGGTCGACGCCCCAGAACGTCTGGTTCGTGTTCGGCGCGATCGCCTCCGAGAAGCCGGTGCCGATCGCATCGACGAACACGAGGTCGGTCGTGTCGAGCAGGCTTTCCGCGTTGTCGACGAACGGGAACGTCGACGCGTTCGCGTTCGGGTCGCCCGTCTGGATCCGTTTCGGACCGAACGAGCCGAGATGCAGCCACACCGATGCGGAGCCGGGGCCGCCGTTATACAGGAACGTGACGGGCCGCTTCGCCGCGGGCTGGTTGTCGGCGGTGTACGCGACGTAGAAGAACGATGCCTCGGGCGCGCCCGTCTGCGGATTGCGCGCGACGAGGTGGCCGGCGGTCGCCGTGTAGCGAATCGTCTTGCCGTTCAGCGTGATCTGGTGATGGGTGACAGCGGCCTTTTCGACCGCGGCGGACGCGTCGAGCGACGCGGTCGCGCTCGACGAATAACTGTTGGGATCGTTGTACGGCTTGTCCACCTGAGCGGCGGGATCGGCTGAATTGTCGGTACCTGCTGCCGAGGACGACGTCACGTCGTCGTTGCAGGCCGTCAGAATCAGCGAAGAGAACACAACCCCCAACAACAGCTTCGCTTTGCTCGCTGGCATCGTCGCTTTCCTTCTCTCGAATGTTTTTTGTGTCGAGCAGCCGGGTGAGCCGCCCCCCGCCTCGATTGCGGCCGATAAGCCGAGGCGCTGGCCAATATACGTGAGCGGGTCGGCTTTGAAAAATTTGGAAATATTTGATCGACGCTCGGTGCGGCGCACACCTTTCAGGAATGCTTCAATTCACGAACCGTTGTGTTTCAACAGTCTTTCAATTGCTTTCGCCTCTACCCGAAAACACTCAAACCACGCGGATTTCGTGCCATATCGGCAAACAAAATCTCGCGCGGGCGGGCATTGCTCAGTAAAGCGAAATAGATGAATTCGTCTAATGGATGTGTCCCGAAATGCGGGCGACACGAATGCGCTGCAGCGCACCAATGGCGCGCCGGCGACGGAACGGACAATGTCACGGCGCGAGCGCGCCGCTCACTGCGATTGCGGAAGTTCGGCCGCGCCCATCCGGCGGGCAATCACGGCCGCGCGCTGCGCCTGGTAGGTCGAGCCGCGGTGCGCGTCGAACCAGCGCGGCTTCGGCAGCATCACCGCGAGACGCGCCGACTGCCACGCGCCGAGCCGGCTCGCGGGAATCCTGTAGTAATAGCGGGCGGCGGCCTCGGCACCGTACACGCCGCGGCCCCATTCGACGGAATTCAGGTAGATCTCGAAGATCCGCTCCTTGTCGAGCACCGTCTCGAGCATCCACGTGATGATCAGCTCCTGCCCCTTGCGGATGTAGCTCTTCTCGCGCGACAGGAACAGATTGCGCGCGAGCTGCTGCGTGATCGTCGAACCGCCCGCGACGATCCGTCCGCGCGCCTTGTTCTTCTCCCACGCCTGCAGGATCGCATCGACGTCGTAGCCGTTGTTGGTCGCGAAGGTCGAATCCTCCGACGCGATCAGCGCGCGCTTCAGGTTGCGCGAGATCTGGTCGTACGGCACCCACTGGTGCTGGATCCGCGCGGGCGGATTGTCGCGCGACAGCCACCATGCGTCGGTCCGCATGAACGCGGTGGAACCCGGATTGATGAACGACCACAGCGCGATCTGCACGAGATAGAACAGCTGCGTCGCGAGCCACGCGCCCGCGAACACCGAACCCGCATAGACGATCCAGCGGGTCGGGCTGATGGTCCGCGTGCGCTGCGTGCCGCTTACCGCCACCACCTGTCGCGCTCCGGTCAGGCCGCCGCGAGCGCCTGGCGCAGCGCGGCCAGCACCGGTGCGCCGTCCGGCCGCACGCCGCGCCAGATGAAGAACGATTCGGCCGCCTGCTCGACCAGCATCCCGAGCCCGTCGGCCGTGCGCGCGCCGAGCGACGCCGCATGCTGCATGAACACGGTCGGCTGCGCGCCGTACATCATGTCGTACGCGAGCGTGCCCGGGCCGAACGCGGCCGCGTCGCACTCCGGCAGCGCCGCGTCGAGGCTGCCGGCCGTCGCGTTGACGATCACGTCGTACGGCTCCGCACGCACGGTGTCCGGGCCGCCGCCCGACAGCACGCAGCCCGCATCGTGCGCGGCCTGCGTGAACTGACCGACGAGCGCCTCGGCCTTGCTCGCGGTGCGGTTCACGATCGTAATCGACAGCGGCGCGCGCTCGAGCATCGGCAACACGACGCCACGCGCCGCGCCGCCTGCGCCGAGCAACAGGATGCGCGCACCGGCAAGCGACACGCCGAGGTTCGATTCGATGTCGCGCACGAGACCGACGCCGTCCGTGTTGTCACCGTAGATGCGGCCGTCGGCTTCGATGCGCAGCGTGTTGACCGCGCCCGCCGCCGCCGCGCGCGGCGACAGCGTGTCGGCGAGCGCATGCGCGTCGAGCTTGAACGGCACCGTCACGTTCGCGCCGCGTCCGCCTTCGGCGACGAACGCGCGCACGGCGGCCTCGAAACCGTCGACCGGCGCGAGCCGGTGCTCGTAGACGATCGCCTCGCCGGTCTGCGCGGCGAACTGCGCGTGGATGAACGGCGACTTGCTGTGCGCCACCGGATTGCCGAACACCACGTAGCGGTCGGCGCCGCTCGTCGACGCGGCTGCGTTCATGATGCGCGCCCCTCTTCGCTTTCCTGGCCGGTGCCGTTCGCGGCCTCGCCGTCTTCGACCGCTGCGCCGTCCGCTTCGGCCAGTGCCTCGGCCTCGGTTTCCGCCGACGCGTCTTCCGCATCGACCAGCGTGTCGTCGCCGCCTTCGGTCTCGTCTTCGTCTTCGGCCGCGTCGCCGCTCGTCACGGTCGGCGCGTCAAGCACGTTCAGCAGTCGCACCGACGCCTCGATCGTCAGCTCGTCGAGCGACATCACGTCGAGCAGCACGCGCGTGCCGCGCGCATGCACGCCGAGCCCCGGCACATGCAGCAGCAGCGGAATTTCCTCGAGGCGCACCAGGTCGCCCTTCACGACGCTCGCGACGACCTGCTTCTTCTGCTCCTGCGCGAGCCAGCGCAGGCACCAGAAGTACTCCATCCGGCGCTGGTAGTCGGCGTAAGCAGTATAGGTGTCGTCGAAGCCCTGCACGACCGCGTACAGGTCGGCGTCCTTCGGCTTGAACGGCGCGGCGAGCTTGGCCGTGACGCCGTGCTGCACGCATGCGAGCAACTGCCACTGGTTCACCAGGTCGACATAGCGGCGCAGCGGCGACGTGCTCCACGCGTACTGAGCGACACCGAGGCCTTCGTGCGGCGCGGCCGTCGTCTGCATCCGCGTACGCTTCGGGCCCGGCGCGCCGAAGCCGCGCTGCGAGCGGTAGATGCCCGGCACCGTGTGATCGTGCAGGAACGCGCCCCACGTCGAGTTCGCGAGGATCGCGAGCTCCGACACGATCAGGTCGAGCGGCGACCCGCGGCGACGCGGCGTGATCGTCACGTGCTCGCCTTCGACGTAGAAGTTGTAGTCGGTGTTGCGCTGCACTTCGCGCTTCAGGCCATAGCCCGCGCGCGCGACCTGGCGCTTCTCGAACAGTGCCTGCGCGAGCGGCCACAGCACGGCGATGTCGTCCTTGTGCGGGTAGTCGCCGGTGCCGGCCGCGAGCGTCTCTTCATTGACGAGCTCGTCGAGCGTGTTGTGGCGCAGGTTGTTCTTCACGAACACGAGTTCGGCACGCGTCTCGTTCGCGACGATCTCCTGCGTCTCGCGGTTGACGATGATGTACAGCGACAGCGCCGGGCGGTAATCGCCTTCCTTCAGCGTGAACACGTCGACGACGTCGTCCGGCAGCATCGTGATCTTGTCGCCCGGCATGTAGACGGTCGACAGGCGTGCGCGCGCGATCGCGTCGACCGCGTCGCCGCGCACGATGCCGAGCGCCGGCGCCGCGATGTGCACGCCGATCCGCACGCGACCGTCGGACAGGTGTTCGACCGAGAACGCGTCGTCGATTTCGGTCGTCGTGATGTCGTCGATCGAGAACGCCTCGACGTCCGCGCGCGGCAGGTCGTCCGGCAGCGGGCCGACCGTGACGGCGGGGAAGCCCGTGCCGTGCGGGAAGAATTCCGCGAGGAAGCGCGCCTCGTGCAGCGCACGCGGCGACGCGATGCCGCCGCAGTCGAGCATCAACCGCGCCGGCGACACGCCGCGCGCCCCGGCCGCCGCTTCCATCGCCTTGTATTCGATCGCGTTCTTGTCCGGCCGCGTCAGCAGCCCGAGCACCTTGCCTGCGAACGCTTCCGGCAGCTTGCCGGCCTTCAGTTCCTCTTCATACTGCGCCTGGACGAGCGCCTGCTGACGCTTGCGCTCGAGCGACGCGAGCGCCATCTTGAGCTGATCTTCCGGCGCCCGCTGATACTGGCCGCGCCCCTTGCGGCGGAAGTAGACGGGCGAGCCGTGCAGCCGCAGCACCAGCGCCGCGCGCTCGACCGGGCCGTAGGTCGCGCCGAAATATTCCGAGGCCAGCGCCGTATACGCGAACTCCTCGGCCGGCGCGCATTCCCACAGGAAATCCAGGTCGATCTGCTGCGCGGCCGTATCGGCTTCCTGCATCAGCTCGCCGGCGGCCGGCTTCTCGAATTCGATCAGCACGTCCTTTGCACGCACCTTCGCGCGCCGCCCGCCGGGCAATTCGACCTGAAACGCGTCGCCCTGGCGCGACAGCACGCTGCCCGCCTTGAAACTGCCCGATTCCTCGAAGAAAACGTTCACTCAGTACTCTCGTTCAGACTGCCGGGCGCCGCATCGGCGGCGCCGCATGATGATGGGAATTCGATCGGCATGACGCCGGGTTCATGACGTTCTTTCGTCGCAAAAGGCGAGAACGTCGTCGATATAGTCGGCAAATTCACTGATTCCATGATCGCTGCCTTCGATCACGCGCGTTTTCGCGCCCGGGTAATGGGCGAGCATCTCGCGGTAGTCCAGCACTTCGTCGCCGGTCGCCGCGAGCAGATAGTAGCGTTCGGGCCGCGAAATCGCCGGCACGCGCAGCGCATCGAGCTCGTGCAGGTGACGGCGTTCGACGACGATCGACCCGCCGCCGTGCCACAGCGGCTGTTCGCCCAGATACTGCTCGAGGTCGCGCTGCGGCACGATCGCCGGATTCAGCACCACCGCCTTCCAGCCGTGCTTTTCGGCGAGCCAGGTTGCGTAGTAGCCGCCGAGCGAGCTGCCGATCACCGTCACGTCGCGCGCACCGGCCACCTCGGCTTCCGCGACGGCGATCGCCTCGAGCGGCGATACCGACAGCGACGGGCAGCGCCACTCGTGCGTGCGACCGAGTTCGGCCATGCGCGCGGCGAGGAGCCGCGACTTCTGCGACTCCGGCGACGACCGGAATCCGTGCAGGTACAGGATCACGCGCGGCTCCCGAGCGCGTCGAGCAGCTTCTGGTGCACGCCGCCGAAGCCGCCGTTGCTCATCACGAGCACGTGGTCGCCCGGGCGCGCGGCCTCGACGACCGATTTCACCAGCAGGTGGAGATCGTCGAACGCGCGGGCCTTGTCGCCGAGCGGCGCGAGTGCGTCGCCGAGGTTCCAGCCGAGCGCGTCGCGCCCGGTCGGGGCACCGTAGCCGAACACCAGGTCGGCGTCGGCGAGGCTTGCCGGCAATTGCGCCTTCATCACACCGAGCTTCATCGTGTTCGAACGCGGCTCGAGCACGGCGAGAATGCGGGAATTTTGGCGGCCGATGCGTGCACGAAGGCCGGCGATCGTCGTTTCGATCGCGGTCGGATGGTGCGCGAAGTCGTCGTAGACGGTCACGCCGTCCACGCTGCCGCGCACTTCCATGCGCCGCTTCACGTTGCGGAACGATGCGAGGGATTCGGCGGCCTGCGCGGGCGGCACGCCGACGTGGCGCGCGGCGGCGATCGCCGCGAGCGCGTTCATCCGGTTGTGGTCGCCCTGCACCTGCCACGCGACTTCACCGACGCGCTCGGCCTGCGCGTACACCGCGAAACGCTCGTCGACCGGCACGCCGTCTTCTGCAGGCAGCGCCTGCCAGCCGCCGTCGACGCCGAAGCGCTCGACCTCGCTCCAGCAGCCGCGCGCGAGCACGCGCTCCAGCGCGTCCGAGCGGCCGTTGGTCACGATCCGGCCGACGCCCGGCACGGTGCGCACGAGGTGATGGAATTGCGTCTCGATCGCGGCAAGATCCGGGAAGATGTCGGCGTGATCGAATTCGAGATTGTTGAGCACCGCGGTGCGCGGCCGGTAGTGGACGAACTTCGAGCGCTTGTCGAAGAACGCCGTATCGTATTCGTCGGCCTCGATCACGAAGAAACTCGAATCGGTCAGCCGCGCCGACACACCGAAGTTCAGCGGCACACCGCCGATCAGGAAGCCCGGGTTCAGGCCGGCATCTTCCAGCAACCACGCGAGCATCGACGACGTGGTCGTCTTGCCGTGCGTGCCCGCGACAGCCAGCACCCATTTACCGGCCAGCACGTGCTCGCCGAGCCATTGCGGGCCCGATACGTACGGCAGGCCGCGATCGAGAATCGCCTCCATCAGCGGGTTGCCGCGCGTGACGACGTTGCCGATCACGAACAGGTCGGGCTTCAGTTCGATCTGCTCGGCGCCGTAGCCCTCGATGAGCGTGATGCCCTGCGCCTCGAGCTGCGTGCTCATCGGCGGATAGACGCCCGCGTCGCAACCCGTCACCGTGTGGCCCGCCTCGCGCGCGAGCACGGCGAGACCGCCCATGAAGGTGCCGCAGATGCCAAGAATGTGGATGTGCATAGATGAATGCTTTCGCGCCGCCGGGCGCCGTCGATTCGGAAAGGAAGGTCTGCGGCACGCCGGACAGGCCGCCCGGCCAACGACTTTCGCCGCGACACAAAGATCGTCATTGTAACTGACGGCCCGCCCTGCCCGGCGGCCCGAACCATGGATCCGAACGCCGCGCGGCGCGGCGGGCGGCACCCGGCCGCACCGCGTTCGGCCGTGGCGGCGATCGAGTATGATTGCCGGATCATGTCTCGCAAACCTCTTGTTGACCCGCGGCGCGCCCGCGAGGAAATTGCCCAGTCCGCCGCCCGCCTGATCGCGGAGGACGGCCTCGATTACGCCAGCGCGAAACGCAAGGCTGCGCGCCAGTTGTTCGGCGATACGCGCGTTGCCGGCGAATGGCTGCCTGATAACGACCTGATCGAGGAAGAACTGCGCGAGCACCTCGCCCTGTTCCAGAGCGACACGCAGCCGGACGAGCTGCGCCGCCTGCGCGAGATCGCGCTCGACTGGATGCGCCGGCTCGCCGAGTTCAATCCGTACGTGACGGGCGCGGTGCTGAACGGCACCGCGAACGCGCATTCGGACATCCATTTGCAGATATTCACCGACAACCCGAAGGACGTCGCGATCTACCTGCTGAACCAGAACGTTCAGTACGACGTGTCCGAAACGCGGCATTTCGCCGGTCGCGCCGACGTCGAGACGCTCAGCTTCCTGTGGCGCCCGCGGCGCGACGTGGACGCGATCGGCATTCACGTCGCGCTCTACGCGAGCGACGACCTGCGCGGCGCGGTCAAGGCCGACGCCCGCGGCCGGGTCGCCCGCGCCGACGCCACCGCGTTGCGCGCGCTGCTAGAGGCCAGCAACGCCCCTTCCGAACCGGAATGATTCAACGATGATGATGAAACGCATGTTGGCGCTCGCGGTGGTCGCGGCCGCCGCCGTCGCCGGCGGAATCGCCGCCGGCCATTGGTTCCGCGGCGGCAGCGCCGATCACGGCGTCGCCGTCGCCGCACCCGCCGCGAACGGCAGCCCGGTCGACCAGCTGTGGGCCGCGTCGCTGACCGGTGTCGACGGCAAGCCGGCGTCGCTCGCTTCCTTCAAGGGCCAGAAGGTCGTGGTCAATTTCTGGGCGTCATGGTGCGGCCCGTGCGTCGAAGAGATGCCGGAGCTCGTCGCGCTGTCGCACCAATACAAGCAGAAGGGGATCCGTTTCATCGGGATCGGCGTCGATTCCGACCAGAACGTGAAGAACTTTCTGCAGAAGGTGAAGGTCGACTATCCGGTTTTCGTCAGCGGTTATGCGGGCGCCGATCTGGCCCGTAATTTTGGAAATACCGCCGGCGCGCTGCCGTTTACGGTCGTCATCGACGAAACCGGCAAGATTCGCGAGACAAAATTGGGACAAATCCAACCGGCCGAGCTGAAAAAGACCCTCGACGCGTTGTGATCGCCCTGAACGGCTGCCTGCGCGTTGGCGGCGATTTGTGCGTCGATCGCCGCAATTTCACGTGAATTCGCTGATACTTTGCGGCCGCACCGGTAATTCTTGCAGGTCCGGCGCGCCCGGCCGTTCGGCAAAACTAGACAAATTTCTCTAAATAGCGCTAAAGTTCGCGCAATTCCGCAGAAATAGAAGCGACCATGACACGATTGCTGGTGCTGCACGGCCCCAACCTGAACCTTCTCGGCACCCGGGAACCGGAGGTGTACGGCCGCGTCACGCTCGCGCAGATCGATCAAGCGCTTGCCGCGCGGGCGCAGGAGGCCGGCGCCGAACTGTCGTCGTTCCAGAGCAACCATGAAGGCGCGCTCGTCGACCGCATCCAGGCCGCGCGGGAGGAACAGACCGATTTCATCCTGATCAATCCCGCCGCGTATACGCACACGAGCGTCGCGATCCGGGACGCGATCGCCGGCGTTGGCATCCCGTTCGTCGAGGTTCATCTGTCGAACGTGCACCGCCGCGAAGCCTTCAGGCATCACTCCTACTTTTCCGACCAGGCCGAAGGCGTGATCTGCGGGCTCGGCTGGAAAGGTTATCTGTACGCGCTCGAGTACGCGCTCGACAAGCTGCAAGGCGCGTCGCGCGGCTGATTTCGCGATCTAGATTCAGCGCCGGTCCCACCGGCGCTTTCACGTATTGAAAGGGGAATTCCCGATGGATCTTCGTAAGCTGAAAACTCTGATCGACCTCGTCTCCGAATCCGGCATCTCCGAGCTGGAAGTGACGGAAGGCGAAGGCAAGGTGCGTATCGTCAAGAACGCGCCGCCGGTCTATGTCCAGCCGACGGGCGGATTTGCCCCGCAGGTCAGCGCGCCGGCCCCGGCGGTCGCGCTGCCGGCCGAAGGCGCGGCTGCCGCGCCGGCCGCGGGCGCCGCTGCTGCGCCCGCCGTGCCGCAAGGCCACGTCGTGACGTCGCCGATGGTCGGCACGTTCTATCGCGCGCCGTCGCCGGGCGCGGACCCGTTCGTCCAGGTGGGCGACACGGTCAAGGAAGGCCAGACGATCTGCATCATCGAAGCAATGAAGCTGCTCAACGAGATCGAATCGGACAAGGCCGGCGTGATCAAGGAAATCCTCGTCGAGAACGGCCAGGCCGTCGAATACGGCCAGCCGCTTTTCGTGATCGGCTAAGTCCGCCGCGCGGCCTGCGGGCCGCGCGCCGCCGATGCTCGCCAGGCGCCGTTCGCGCGCCCCTCGAAGAGACGAATACTCGCTATGTTTGAAAAAATCCTCATTGCCAACCGCGGTGAAATCGCGCTGCGCATCCAGCGCGCGTGCCGCGAACTCGGCGTCAAGACGGTGGTCGTCTACTCGGAAGCCGACAAGGAAGCCAAGTACGTGCGCCTCGCGGACGAAGCCGTCTGTATCGGCCCGGCCCCGTCGAACCTGAGCTACCTGAACATGCCGGCGCTGATCAGCGCCGCGGAAGTCACCGATGCCGAGGCGATCCACCCCGGCTACGGCTTCCTGTCGGAGAACGCCGACTTCGCGGAACGCGTCGAGCAGTCGGGCTTCACGTTCATCGGCCCGCGCCCGGAAACGATCCGCATGATGGGTGACAAGGTCACCGCGAAGCAGACGATGATCAAGACCGGCGTGCCGTGCGTGCCGGGCTCGGAAGGCGCGTTGCCGGACGATCCGAAGGAGATCGTGAAGATTGCGCGCGCGATCGGCTATCCGGTCATCATCAAGGCGGCGGGCGGCGGCGGCGGGCGCGGGATGCGCGTCGTGCACACCGAGGCCGCGCTCGTCAACGCGGTCAACATGACCCGCGAGGAAGCCGGCCGTGCGTTCGGCAACCCGCAGGTGTACATGGAGAAGTTCCTCGAGAACCCGCGCCACATCGAGATCCAGGTGCTGTCGGACGCGCACAAGAACGCGATCTGGCTCGGCGAGCGCGACTGCTCGATGCAGCGCCGTCACCAGAAGGTGATCGAGGAAGCGCCGGCGCCCGGCATTCCGCGCCGCCTGATCGAGCGCATCGGCGACCGCTGCGCGGACGCGTGCAAGAAGATGGGCTATCTCGGCGCGGGCACATTCGAATTCCTGTACGAGAACAACGAGTTCTACTTCATCGAGATGAACACGCGCGTGCAGGTCGAGCATCCGGTGTCGGAGCTGATCACGGGCGTCGACATCGTCCAGGAACAGATCCGCATCGCGGCCGGCGAGAAGCTCGCGCTGCGCCAGCGCGACATCCAGTTCCGCGGACATGCGATCGAATGCCGGATCAACGCCGAAGATCCGTTCAAGTTCACGCCGTCGCCGGGCCGGATCACGTCGTGGCATACGCCGGGCGGTCCCGGCGTGCGCGTCGATTCGCATGCGTACAATGGCTATTTCGTGCCGCCGAACTATGATTCGATGATCGGCAAGCTGATCACCTACGGCGCGACGCGCGACCAGGCGATCCGCCGGATGCGCATCGCGCTGTCGGAGATGGTCGTCGAAGGCATCCAGACCAACATCCCGCTGCACCGCGAGCTGATGATCGACTCGAAGTTCGTCGAAGGCGGCACCAGCATCCATTACCTCGAAAACCGGCTCGCGCAGAAGCAGCAGGTCGCACCGGAAGAAGCGTAAGCATGAGTTATCGCGAACTCGTCGTCGAACTGGCCCGTGAGCATGCGGAGGCGCTGTCCGACGCACTGCTCGACCTCGGCGCGCTGTCGGTGTCCGTCGAGGACGCCGACGCCGACACGCCCGACGAACAGCCGCTCTTCGGCGAGCCGGGCCTCGTGCCCGAACGCACCGCGTGGCAGCACTCGCGCGTGATCGCGCTGCTGTCGCCCGATCACGAGCCGGCCGTGCTGCTCGCGGCGGCCGCGAACGAGATCGGCATCGCCGATACGCCGAAGTTCGACGTGCGCGAAGTCGAGGAGCAGGACTGGGTGCGGCTCACGCAGTCGCAGTTCGAGCCGATTCCGATCGGCGAGCGGATCTGGGTCGTGCCGTCGTGGCACGACGCACCCGACCCCGACGCACTGATCCTCGAACTCGACCCCGGTCTCGCATTCGGCACGGGCAGCCACCCGACCACGCGCCTGTGCATGGAATGGCTCGAACAGTCGGTCAAGCCCGGCCAGTCCGTGCTCGACTATGGCTGCGGCTCAGGCATCCTCGCGATCCTCGCGAAGAAATGCGGGGCGAACCCCGTGGTCGGCATCGACATCGATCCGCAAGCGGTCGAATCGGCGCGACAGAACAGCG
This sequence comes from Burkholderia sp. Bp9004, assembly GCF_003858025.1. Taxonomy (NCBI): domain Bacteria; kingdom Pseudomonadati; phylum Pseudomonadota; class Betaproteobacteria; order Burkholderiales; family Burkholderiaceae; genus Burkholderia; species Burkholderia sp. Bp9004. Next base: position 58,829 of record NZ_QTQD01000023.1, read on the forward strand.
AACGCAACCATGCGGAAGTGACGTACGGGCTGCCCGACGCGTGCCCGGCCGGAGAATTCGACATCGTCGTCGCCAACATCCTGTCGAACCCGCTGAAGCTGATGGCGTCGATGCTCGCATCGAAGGTGAAACCGGGCGGGCGCATCGCGCTGTCGGGCGTGCTCGCGCGCCAGGCGGACGAAGTCGCGGCCGTCTATGCGCGCTATGTGGACATCTCGGTCTGGCGCGAACACGAAGGTTGGGTATGCCTCGCCGGAACGCGGCGGGAAAGCCATTAGAATAGCGCTGTCCTTCACTTTGGCCAGCAGGCCGCCCGGCTCGACATGCTTCTTGCGACGCGCTGCCCTCATTGCGAAACCGTCTTCCGGCTGCAGCAGGAACAGCTCTCGCTGCATGACGGGCTCGTGCGCTGCGGACACTGCCATCAGGTCTTCAACGCGTCGCAGTCGCTCGTTCCCGAACCGGCACGGCAGCCCGAGCCGGCGCTGACCGAAGCGGCACCGGCCGGGCCGGCCGCCGCCGAACCGCAACACGAAGCCGCGCCCGTGCGGCTCTTCACCACCGACGCACCGGTCGAGCCGGCGCCCGGTTCCGACTACAAGCCCGAAGGCTGGGACATGTGGGCGCCGTGGCTCGATGCCGGCGTCGACCCGTCCCTGCAGCACAACGTACAGACCGTGCGCACCGAGCCGCTGGTGCCGCTCGCGCTGCCGGCCATGGACGCCGGTGTCGTCCACCTCTCCGGCACGCCCGCCCCGATCGCGTCGGCCCCCGCCGAACTGCACGCTGTCGCGTCGGCCGAGCCGGACTTGGCGTGGCACGAAACCGACTCATCCGACTCATCCGGCACATCGCGGGCCACGGCACCCGCCGAATCCGACCTGCGCGAACCGCGCTTCGTCGCGCACACGCCGTCGGCAGCCGACGCGGACGAACCCGTCGGCAACGCGCACTTCTCCGTACCCGACGACGAACACGCACCGCGCGAACCGCGCTTCGCATTCACGCCGGCGCAAGCCGTCCCTGAATACGATGCCAACGCCGACGCGCGCGCCGCCGGACCGGCCGCGGCCGCCAGATCGGCCGCGCCCTTCCCCGCCACACTGGCCGACGACGATCGCCCGCACTTCGCCGTGACCCGCGAGACGCGCGCGCCCGAGCGACGCGGGATACTCGGCGGCTTTTTCGGCGGACTCGTCGCTGCCGCGCTCGCGGTGCTGCTCGTCGCGCAACTCGCGTGGTGGCAGCGCGAAACCGTGATGATCTACTGGCCGGTCACGCAGGGCTGGTTCCGGCAGGCGTGCGCGCCGCTCGGCTGCACGGTCACGCCGCCGCGCGCGATCGACGGCCTGCGGCTCGACGCGGCCGACCTGCGCCAGCTCGACGGCCCGCGCGTGCTGGAGTTGAAGGTTCCGTTGACGAACCGCTACCGCGTCGCACTCGCCTACCCGTCTCTCGAGCTGACGCTGCTCGACGACACGAATCACGTGACCGTGCGCCGCGTGCTTGCGCCGCGCGACTACGTCCGCCCGGGCACGCCGATCGACGCCGGGCTGCCGCCCGGCACGACGCGGACGATGGTCGTCCGTCTCGACACGAACGGCGCGCCCGCCTCGAATTTCCGCGTCCAGATCTTCTATCCGTGACGCCCCGCGGCGCGTGCATGCGCGCCGTCTCAACCCGCGCGCCGCAGCGGCGCGCTATTTCGGAGCACGAACATGAGCAAAGTTACGCTGGGTGGCAACCCGATCGATCTCGCCGGCACGTTCCCGGCCGTCGGCTCGCAAGCCCCCGACTTCAAGCTGGTCGGCAAGGACCTCGCCGATCTGTCGCTCGCCAGCTTCGCCGGCAAGCGCAAGGTGCTGAACATCGTCCCGAGCCTCGACACGCCGACCTGCGCGACGTCGACCCGCAAGTTCAACGAAGCCGCGTCGTCGCTCGACAACACCGTCGTGATCGTCGTATCCGGCGACCTGCCGTTCGCCGCCACGCGCTTCTGCACGACGGAAGGCCTCGCGAACGTCGTGACGGCTTCGACGTTCCGCGGCGCCCGCGCGTTCGCGAACGCGTACGGCGTCGACGTGACGAGCGGCCCGCTGAATGGCCTGACGGCCCGCGCGGTCGTCGTGCTCGACGCGCAGGACAAGGTGATCCACGCGGAACTCGTCGGCGAGATCAAGGACGAGCCGAATTACGACGCAGCGCTCGCCGCACTGAAGTAACCCGCTGCCGCCCGGCCCTGCCGCGCGAGGCCCGACGGCCTCGGCGCACCGGCCGGGCGGCCGCTTCCTTTTGCTCTCTACAGGAACGCACGCCTTGACTACGCTGATTTGCGGCTCGCTCGCCTACGACAACATCATGACCTTCGAAGGCCGGTTTCGCGAGCACATCCTGCCCGACCAGGTTCACCTTCTGAACGTGAGCTTCCTCGTGCCGACGATGCGTCGCGAATTCGGCGGTTGCGCGGGGAACATCGCTTACGCGCTGCACATGCTCGGCGGCGACGCGCGCATCATGGCGACGGTCGGCGCGAACGACGCCGATCGCTATCTCGAGCGTCTCGACAGCCTCGGCCTGTCCAAGGCCAGCGTGCGCGTGGTGCCCGAAACGCATACCGCGCAGGCGATGATCACGACCGATCTCGAGAACAACCAGATCACCGCATTCCACCCGGGCGCGATGATGCAGTCGCACCTGAACCGCGCGGACGAAGTGTCGGGCGTGAAGCTCGGCATCGTCGCGCCGGACGGCTTCGACGGGATGGTCCAGCACGCCGAGCAATTCGCGAAGGCCGGCATCCCGTTCATCTTCGATCCGGGCCAAGGCCTGCCGCTGTTCGATGGTGCGACGCTGCGCCGCATCATTGAACTCGCGACCTTCGTCGCGGTCAACGACTACGAGGGCAAGCTCGTCAGCGACAAGACGGGCTGGTCCGAACAGGAAATCGCCAGCCGGGTTCAGGCGTTGATCATCACGCGCGGCGAGCACGGCGCCACCATTCTTCACAAAAACGGCGAAGAACAGATTCCGGTTGTGCAAGCCGAGCGTGTCGTCGATCCGACCGGCTGCGGCGACGCCTTCCGGGGCGGCCTGCTGTACGGCATCGAGAATGGCCTCGACTGGGCAACGACGGGCCGCCTCGCGAGCCTGATGGGCTCGATCAAGATCGCCCACCAGGGGCCTCAAACTTACGCACTGACGCGCGCCGAAATCGACGCGCGTTTCGAGGCTGCCTTCGGGTACAGTCTCAAATGAATATTGTGGGAGAGTAAAAATGTTGACCAAGAAAACCCTCACGCTCACCGCCATGCTGACGGCCACGCTCACGCTCGCGGGCTGCTTCACGGCGCCGGGCTCCGCAGATGTCTATAGCGTCGGCCAGGCGCAGCGCGAACAAACCGTTCGCATGGGCACGGTCGAAAGCGTCCGTGCCGTGCGCATCCAGTCCGACGGCGGCGGCAGCGCGATCGGCACGCTCGGTGGCGGTGCGCTCGGCGCGGTCGCGGGCAGCGCGATCGGCGGCGGCAAGGGGTCGATCCTGACGGCCATCGCGGGCGGTCTCGTCGGCGCGGTCGCGGGCAACGCGGTCGGCGAAAACCTCAGCACGGCGAACGGTGTCGAAATCACCGTGCGCCTCGACAACGGCGACCTGCGCTCGATCACGCAGGCGGCGAGCGGCGAAATGTTCCGCGCCGGCGAGCGTGTGCGACTGCTGTCGAGCGGCGGCGTCACGCGCGTCACGCACTAACGAGCATCCTCAGCACGCGGCGCAAGCCGCGGTCGAACGCATGTGCGACGCTGCACATGCGTTTTTTTTCGTTCGTGCCCGGCAACCGGTCGACACATCGATGAATACGGACGAAAAAAATCCCGCCACCTGAGCCAGATGGCGGGACCGATTGAGTAGCGCTACTCAACCCGCGGACACCACGTGAGTGTCCGGGTGGTACTGGTCAGCCGCGATTACGGACGGCTGCCGGTCGGGAACGGCCATGCCGCTGCCGGGTTGAGCGCGGTCTTCACGCCCGATGCCGGCGCGACCGATGCGGTCGACGCGGTGGTTGCCGGTGCAGCCTTCTTCACGACGGCCTTCTTCGGAGCAGCAGCCTTCTTCGCCGGGGCAGCGGCCTTCGGTGCGGCAGCAGCCTTCGGTGCGGCGGCAGCCTTCTTGGCAGGCGCAGCCTTCTTCGCAGGGGCAGCCTTCTTCGCAGCAGCCTTCTTCGCAGGCGCAGCCTTCTTGGCGGCAGCCTTCTTGGCCGGCGCGGCCTTCTTCGCAGCAGCCTTCTTAGCCGGTGCTGCCTTCTTCGCAGCAACCTTCTTCACTGCGACCTTCTTCGCAGCAACCTTCTTCGCTGCGGCCTTCTTCGCCGGTGCTGCCTTCTTCGCGGCAACCTTCTTCACCGCGACTTTCTTCGCAGCGACCTTCTTGGCTGCAACCTTCTTCGTTGCGACCTTCTTTGCCGCGACCTTCTTCGCAGCGGCCTTCTTCGCCGGTGCTGCCTTCTTCGCGGCAACCTTCTTCACCGCGACCTTCTTCGCAGCAACCTTCTTCACTGCAGCGGCCTTCTTCGCCGGAGCAGCAGCCTTCTTCGCAACGGTCTTCTTGGCAGCGACCTTCTTAGCAGCCGGTTTCTTCTTGGCAGTAGCCATGTTGTTCTCCTTCAGGTTCAGATGAGAGTCAGTTCAAACTACACCCTTCGTCAAAACCCGCTTCCCGCGGACGCTGTTCAGGACGTGCGCTTCGAAGCGGGCTATTCATCGGCGTACGCGGATACCACGCGCTTACGCTAATGAATACGGTATGGCGCGCGTGACCCCATGGCCTCGCGCGCCAAATCAAGTCGGTAGCCGGCGCACCTCGCGCCGCTACCCCTAATCGCTTGATCAAGCGGACCGCCACACGGCTGCCCGCTTTTTCCGGAGGGAAGTTTGCCCATCCCACTGAAGGGTTCGCAAAGTGCCGATCATGTCGTTGGGCCGTTAAGGCACCGGGCATGCTTTGCATCAGGCGTTCTTGCTCCTAAACCTTGGGCCGGGGCCGAGAGGCCGCCGGCTGCTCCATCATGTGACGGGTTCGCTGCTGCGGATTATTCCCAGGACAGCGCACCGCCCGTCTGATACTCGATCACACGCGTCTCGAAGAAGTTGCGTTCCTTCTTCAGGTCGATCATCTCGCTCATCCACGGGAACGGGTTTTCCTCGTTCGGGAACAGCGGATCGAGGCCGATCTGCTGGCAACGACGGTTGCTGATGAAGCGCAAATAGCTCTTGAACATCGACGCGTTCAGACCCAGCACGCCGCGCGGCATCGTGTCCTCGGCGTAGCGGTATTCGAGTTCGACAGCCTGCTTGAACAGCTCGCGGATCTCGGCGCGGAATTCCGCGGTCCAGAGATGCGGGTTCTCGAGCTTGATCTGGTTGATCAGGTCGATGCCGAAATTGCAGTGCATCGACTCGTCACGCAGGATGTACTGATATTGCTCTGCAGCACCCGTCATCTTGTTCTGGCGGCCGAGTGCGAGGATCTGCGTGAAGCCGACATAGAAGAACAGGCCTTCCATGATGCAGGCGAACACGATCAGCGACTTCAGCAGCTTCTGATCCGCTTCGAGCGTGCCGGTCTTGAAGGCCGGATCCGTCAGCGTGTGGATGAACGGGATCAGGAATTCGTCCTTCGCGCGGATCGACGTGACCTCGTGGTACGCGTTGAAGATCTCGCCTTCGTCGAGACCGAGCGATTCGACAATGTATTGATACGCGTGCGTGTGGATCGCTTCCTCGAACGCCTGGCGCAGCAGAAACTGCCGGCATTCGGGCGCCGTGATGTGGCGGTACGTGCCGAGCACGATGTTGTTCGCGGCGAGCGAATCGGCCGTCACGAAGAAACCGAGGTTGCGCTTGACGATGCGGCGCTCGTCCTCGGTCAGACCGTTCGGGTCCTTCCACAGTGCGATGTCGCGGGACATGTTGATTTCCTGCGGCATCCAGTGGTTCGCGCAACCCGCCAGATACTTTTCCCACGCCCACTTGTACTTGAACGGCACCAGCTGATTGACGTCAGTCTGGCCGTTGATGATGCGCTTGTCGGCGACATTGACCCGCGCTTCCGAACCGCCAGCGGGAACAGCCGATGCTTGCGGCGGCACCGCAAGATCGCCTTCGAAAATGTCGCGGACCTGATGGGCGGCAGGCGTTGCAGCCTGCAGTCCGACAGCCATCCCTGCGGAGGTGCGCATCGCGTTCTGCTGCGCTCCGCTCGCGGGGGTTACGGCAGTCTTCTCGTCATCCCAGTTGAGCATAAATTCTCACCATCAATTTAGAACGGTTTGTACCATCTTTTCCTGAGCGATAAAAGGGTTCGCTCACGAAAAATCCTTTTTTCGATTCGCGTTGCGACCTCGATACAACACTTTGAGCAACGCATCGTCGTTCATGCAGAGCGCGACGCGTGTCACGCATGTATCGCGAGGTGCGCTCGACGCATCGAACGCTGATCGAAACGCGACGTCGTCGGGGATGTTTCGATCGCTTGTCACTGCCTGCAACGCAAGTGCCGCGTTACAGATTCCTTATCATTTTTTTAGTAGAGAGCGGCGCACACTTCAACCTCGATCGGTTGCCGTGCGCGCCGCCCGAACCTTCTTCAGGTCATGCGCGCCAGTGTTACTGGCAGGCTTCGCACTCGTCGAAGCCCGGATCGCCCGGACGCATCGTGCACACCGGACCATCTGCTTCGACAGGCGCCAGCGCCGGTGCCGCATTGACCGCGCCCGACGATGCATCGCCGCCCGCCGCACCGAAGCCGCCTGCCGCGCCTTGCGCGCCGCCGCTGCTCGAGCCGCCGCTCGTCGGCACTGCGTTCAGCGCGCCGTGTGCGACCGTCGACTTCTCGACGTGCGTCGCCGCCATCGTGCGGAGGTAGTAGGTCGTCTTCAGGCCGCGCAGCCATGCGAGCTTGTAGACCTCGTCGAGCTTCTTGCCCGACGCGCCGCCCATGTAGATGTTCAGCGACTGCGCCTGGTCGATCCACTTCTGGCGACGCGACGCCGCTTCGACCAGCCACGTCGGGTCGACTTCGAACGCGGTCGCGTAGATCGCGCGCAGGTCGGCCGGGATGCGGTCGATGCGCGACAGCATGCCGTCGAAGTACTTCAGGTCGGCGACCATCACTTCGTCCCACAGGCCGCGTTCCTTCAGGTCGCGAACGAGGTACTCGTTTACCACCGTGAATTCGCCCGACAGGTTCGACTTCACGTACAGGTTCTGGAAGGTCGGCTCGATACAGGCCGACACGCCGATGATGTTCGAGATCGTCGCCGTCGGGGCGATCGCGACGCAGTTCGAGTTGCGCATGCCGTGGGCGGCGATCCGCGAACGCAGCGTCGTCCAGTCGAGCGACTCGGACGTGTCGACCTCGACGTAGCCGCCGCGCGCTTCGGCCAGCAGCTTCAGCGTGTCCTGCGGGAGGATGCCGCGATCCCACAGCGAGCCGCGGTAGCTCGAGTAGCGGCCGCGTTCCTCGGCCAGTTCGGTTGACGCGTGGTACGCGTAGTAGCAGACGGCTTCCATCGAACGGTCGGCGAACTCGACCGCCGCTTCCGACGCGTACGGCGTGCGCAGCAGGTGCAGGCAGTCCTGGAAGCCCATGATGCCCATGCCGACCGGGCGGTGCTTCAGGTTCGAGTTACGCGCCTTCGGCACCGCGTAGTAGTTGATGTCGATCACGTTGTCGAGCATACGCATCGCGACGCTGATCGTGCGCTTCAGCTTGTCGTGGTCGAGCGCGTAGCTGCCGTCTGCCTGCTTCACCAGGTGAGCGACCAGGTTCACCGAGCCGAGGTTGCACACCGCGATTTCGGTGTCGCTCGTGTTCAGCGTGATTTCCGTGCACAGGTTCGACGAGTGGACGACGCCGACGTGCTGCTGCGGCGAGCGCACGTTGCACGGATCCTTGAACGTGATCCACGGGTGGCCCGTCTCGAACAGCATGCCGAGCATCTTGCGCCAGAGCTGCGCCGCCGGGATCTTCTTGAACAGCTTGATCTCGCCGCGCGCGACCTTCTCTTCGTAAGCCGTGTAAGCCTTCTCGAAATCGGCGCCGAACTTGTCGTGCAGATCCGGGCAGGTCGACGGCGAGAACAGCGTCCAGTCGGCGCCTTCCATCACGCGCTTCATGAACAGGTCGGGAATCCAGTTCGCCGTGTTCATGTCGTGCGTGCGGCGGCGGTCGTCGCCGGTGTTCTTGCGCAGCTCGAGGAATTCCTCGATGTCGAGGTGCCACGATTCGAGGTACGCGCACACCGCGCCCTTGCGCTTGCCGCCCTGGTTGACCGCGACGGCCGTGTCGTTGACGACCTTCAGGAACGGCACCACGCCTTGCGACTTGCCGTTCGTACCCTTGATATGCGAGCCGAGTGCGCGCACGCGCGTCCAGTCGTTGCCGAGACCGCCGGCGAACTTCGACAGCAGCGCGTTTTCCTTCAGCGCTTCATAGATGCCGTCGAGATCGTCCGCGACCGTCGTCAGGTAGCACGACGACAGTTGCGAGCGGTGGGTGCCCGAGTTGAACAGCGTCGGCGTCGAGCTCATGAAGTCGAAGCTCGACAGCACGTTGTAGAACTCGATCGCGCGCGTTTCGCGGTCGATCTCGTTCAGCGACAGGCCCATCGCAACGCGCATGAAGAAAGCCTGCGGCATTTCGATGCGGGTGCCTTCGACGTGCAGGAAGTAGCGGTCGTACAGCGTCTGCAGGCCGAGGTAGCCGAACTGCAGGTCGCGGTTCGCGTCGAGCGCTTCGCCGAGGCGCTTCAGGTCGAACTGCAGCAGCTTGTCGTCGAGCAGGCCGGCGTCGACGCCGCGCTTCAGGAACTGCGGGAAGTATTCGGCGTAGCGGGCCGACATCTCGGCCTGGAGCACTTCCTCGCCGAGGATCTCGCGACGGATCGTGTGCAGCAGGATACGGGCCGTGACCTGGCTGTATGCCGGATCCTTTTCGATCATCGTGCGCGCAGCGAGGATCGCCGAGTCGTAGACCTGGCTCATCGGCACGCCGTCGTACAGGTTCTTCACCGTTTCGGCGACGATCGGGTCAGGGTTAACCGCAGCGCCGAGGCCGTCGCACGACGACACGATCAGCGCACGCAGCGCGTTCAGGTCGAGCGGACGCGTGACGCCGTTGTCGACGACGTTGATGCCGGTGCTCGACTCGCCGCCCGCGGCTGCTGCTTCCTCGCCCGCATGCTGACGCTCCAGGTGACGCTTTTCGCGATACAGCACGTACGCACGCGCGACGTTGTGCTCGCCGCCGCGCATCAGCGCGAGCTCGACCTGGTCCTGGATGTCTTCGATATGGAACGTACCGCCGTTCGGACGGCTGCGCACGAGCGCGCGCACGACGTTGTGCGTCAGTTGCTCGACGAGTTCGCGTACGCGCGCCGATGCCGCGCCCTGCCCGCCGTTGACGGCCAGGAAAGCCTTGGTCACCGCAATCGCGATCTTCGAAGGCTCGAACGACACCACGCTGCCGTTGCGGCGGATCACCTTGTAGTCGGCGAACGTGGCCTGCGGCGCGAGCGCCTGCGCGCCCTGTTCGGTCCCGCCGAGCGGACGGCTCGAGGCGCTCTCGTACTGGGACGTCGCGTTGTCGGTGGTTTGCATGTGCAAAGCTCCTGGTGTTGGATGGTGCGGAGAGAACCGCGGATTAAAACGAACGCTGCGCAATGGCGTGCGCGAGCGGTAAGAGGCGAGCGATGCGTCGGGGAAGCCGGTTCGGTCGATGCGCGACAACCGTTCCGGTCGTGTGCTTCGTCATGTGTACCCTGCCCCGTCGAAGTTCGCTGCGCTTGATCGCGACGCCCGGACCGCCCGGCCTGGCGCGCCGCCCTGAGAACCCTGTCCGCCGGCGTTGCCCGCCGGCCGGTGCCGCTCGGGTTTCCCCTGCGACACACACTATATCTAGTACAGAACCGCTCAACTGGCACCAAGTATAGTGGACATTCGGACGAGGTCAAAACGGATAATTTGCGATGGAGGTCTTGACATCGCTCGCGCGCAGACACGACAAGGCATTGGTCGGAGAAAAAACTTTCCCCGGTCAAAAAACCCTGCGCTCAGTGCTGACGGAAAGGAAAGTATTCGGCGGAAAAGCCGGCATCGCCCGCGAAGCGTTGCCAATCGAAGTGCGGACCCGGATCGGTCTTGCGGCCCGGCGCGACGTCGGAATGCCCGGCCACTGCATCGATCGGGTAGCGCGCGGCGAGCGTGCGCGCGAGCACGCCGAGCGTCGCGTACTGCGCCGCGTCGAACGGCACGTCGTCCGCGCCTTCGAGCTCGATGCCGATCGAGAAGTCGTTGCAGCGCGGCCGGCCGAAGAACTCGGACGCGCCCGCATGCCAGGCGCGCTCGTCGCACGACACGAACTGCACGAGCTCACCGTCGCGACGAATCAGGAAGTGCGCGGACACGCGCACGCCGCGCAGATGGCTCTGGTAATAGGGGTGCGCATCGCAATCGAGGCGATTCAGGAACAGCGCCTCGATCGCGTCGCCGCCGAACTCGCCGGGCGGCAAGCTGATGTTGTGGACGACGACGAGCGTCGGCACCGCGTCTGCGGGCCGCGCCTCGAAATTCGGCGACGGCGCGTGGCGCGCTTCGCGCACCCAGCCGTGCGCGTCGACCGACAGCAGCGCTGCGTCGCTCATCGGGCGTCGCGGCCGCTCGCGTGTGCGCCGTGGCGCTGCGCGTGCTCGGTGCTGCAGAAATATTCGCCACCCGCGGCGACGGCGTCGCCCTTCGGCGTATGCACGCCGCATTCGGCGCAGCGCACCATCGGTTCGGGCAGCGAGCGCGCATCGCCGTTCGGGCGTGCCGTCCCGGCGCCGCCGGAACCGGGTGCGCCATCAAAGCCGCCGCCGCGGCCGGTGCGCGCCTGTGCGTGCTCCTGGGCCTGGCGCAGCTTGCGCGTGAGCCACGAACCCGCGAAGAAGAGAAGAATCAGGAGAAGAATCTGTCGCATCGGACACCTGCGTTCAAACCACGGAGCGGTGCAGCAGCACCTCGAAAACGAACCGGCTGCCGACATACGCGAGCAGCAGCGCGGCAAACGACACGAGCACCCAGCGCGCGGCGCCGCGCCCACGCCAGCCCGACGTCTTGTGGGCGACCAGCAGGCCGCCGAACATCAGCCACGACAGCACCGCGAACACGGTCTTGTGATCGAGCCGCAGCGCGCGCGCATCGATCTGCTCGCTGAACAGGATCCCCGACGCGAGCGTCAGCGTGAGCAGCACGAAGCCTGCGCCGATCAGGCGGAACAGCAGTTTCTCGAGCGTGAGCAGCGGCGGCAGTGTCTCGAGCCAGCTCGCGATCCAGCCGGTCGAGCCGTCGCGCCCGCCGCTCCTCAGCGACTGCAGGCGCCGCTCGACCATCAGCATCAGGACCGCGTGCAGCGCGGCGATCGCGAAAAGGCCGTACGCGATGTTCGCGATCAGGAAGTGCATCTTGAACAGTGGCGCTGCGGCATAAGGCAGCACCCGCACGCCGCCGAACACGAGCGGCAGCAGCGACGCGCCGCACGCGAGCGGCAGCACCAGCAAGCGCAGGCTGTCGAGCGGGAAGAAGAAGCTCTCGATCCAGTAGATGCCGGCGCCGAGCCAGAACATCGCGGACAGCGCGAACGCGAAGCCGAAGATCATCGCGTCGTTCGGAAAAATGGTCATGTGCAGCAGCACGCCGTGCGCGACGAGCGCCGCGAACAGCAGCGCGCGGCCGGCCCCGCTCATCCCCGACGCGGCGGACGCCGGAACCGGCACGGCCGGCACGCTCGCGACGAGCGAGGTCGCGCCCTGGCGGTGGGTGCGCCAGCCTGCGACGGCGAGGCCGCCGTACAGGAATGCGGTGAGGGCATACAGTACAATATCCATGTTCGAAGTTTACACTAGGCCCCCTTCCCGCGACGGCTCCCTTTGTTCGGTTCCGTTGCGCCTTCGGGCCCCACTGTCCATCGCTCCCCATGCTCGACAATCTCACTCAACGGATGGCGCGCGTCGTCAAGACGCTGCGCGGCGAGGCCCGGCTCACCGAGGCGAACACCCAGGAGATGCTCCGCGAGGTGCGTCTCGCGCTGCTGGAAGCCGACGTCGCGCTGCCCGTCGTCCGCGAATTCATTGCCAAGGTCAAGGAAAAGGCGCTCGGCGAGGAAGTGATCAGCAGCCTGTCGCCGGGTCAGGCGCTCGTCGGCGTGGTCCAGAAGGAACTGACCGCCGTGATCGGCGGCGACTACGAAGGCAAGGCCGCCGAGCTGAACCTCGCGGTCACGCCACCCGCAGTGATCCTGATGGCCGGCCTGCAGGGCGCCGGCAAGACGACGACCGCCGGCAAGCTCGCGAAGCTGCTGCGCGAGAAGTACAAGAAGAAAGTGCTGACGGTGTCGTGCGACGTGTATCGCCCGGCCGCCATCATGCAGCTGAAAACGGTGAGCGAACAGGTCGGCGCCGACTTCTTCCCGTCGACCCCGGACCAGAAGCCCGTCGACATCGCACTCGCGGCCGTCGACTGGGCGAAGCGCCACTACCATGACGTGCTGATCGTCGACACGGCCGGCCGCCTCGGTATCGACGAGGCGATGATGCAGGAAATCGCCGCGCTGCACGGCACGCTGAAGCCGGCCGAAACGCTGTTCGTCGTCGACGCGATGCTCGGCCAGGACGCGGTCAACACCGCGAAGGCGTTCAACGACACGCTGCCGCTCACCGGCGTCGTGCTGACCAAGCTCGACGGCGATTCGCGCGGCGGTGCCGCGCTGTCGGTGCGCCACATCACGGGCAAGCCGATCAAGTTCGTCGGCGTCGCCGAGAAGCTCGACGGCCTCGAGGTGTTCTACCCGGACCGGATGGCGAACCGGATCCTCGGCATGGGCGACATCCTCGCGCTCGTCGAGGAGGCGCAGCGCGGCGTCGACGTGCAGGCCGCGCAGAAGCTCGCCGACAAGGTCAAGAAAGGCGGCGACTTCGACCTGAACGATTTCCGCGCGCAGATCTCGCAGATGAAGAACATGGGCGGGCTGTCCTCGCTGATGGACAAGCTGCCCGCGCAATTCCAGCAGGCGGCGGCCGGCGCCGACATGGGCCAGGCCGAGAAGTCGATCCGCCGGATGGAAGGCATCATCAGCTCGATGACGCCCGCCGAGCGCGCAAAACCCGAAATCATCAAGGCGACGCGCAAGCGCCGCATTGCAGCCGGCGCGGGCGTGCCGGTGCAGGAAGTCAACCGGATGCTGAATCAGTACGACCAGATGCGTACGATGATGAAGAAGCTGAAGGGCGGCAACATGCAGAAGATGATGCGCGGCCTGAAGGGCATGATGCCCGGCATGCGCTGATTCCGCCCGTCGGTCGGCGCGCGGGTTTTTGCCGTAGCGCGCGCCGGCCGTTCTGCTTCATCCTTATTTGTATACCGACTGCCCGCCAGAACACATGAACCGCGAAGAAGCCCTCCACATTTTCGACCACTCCGAAGAGATCGTCTCGGCCGATGCCGTCAACGCATCGATCGCCCGGATGGCCGACGCGATCCGCGCCGACATCGGCGACGCGTTTCCCCTCGTGCTCTCGGTGATGGGTGGCGCCGCGGTGTTTACCGGGATGCTGCTGCCGCATCTCGATTTCCCGCTGGAGTTCGACTACATCCACCTGACCCGCTACCGCAACACCACGCAGGGCAGCCCGGAGATGCACTGGCGCGTCGCGCCGCGCGAATCGGTGAAGGACCGGATCGTGCTCGTGCTCGACGACATCCTCGACGAAGGCGAGACGATGGCCGCGATCCGCGACCGCATCCTCGACATGGGTGCAAAACGCTTCATGTCCGCGGTGCTGTGCGAGAAGACGCTCGCGAAGGCGAAACCGCTGCATCCCGACTTCTGCGGCTTCTCGGTGCCGGACCGCTACGTGTTCGGCTGCGGGATGGACGCAAAGGGCTACTGGCGCAATCTGCCGACGATCCGCGCACTGACCGCGAACGTCTGACCGCCCTGCCCGCTACAAAGAAAAGCGGCGCCCCGGTTTCCCGGAGCACCGCTTTTTTTTCGTCGGCACGCGCCGCGCCGCCCGCGCTACAACTGGTGCACGAACGCCCGGATGCCGGCCAGCAGCATCTCGACCGAGATCGCGACGAGCACCAAACCCATCAGCCGCTCGAACGCCGCGACGGTCCGCTCGCCGAGCCACTGCTGGATCCGTTCGGCCAGCACCAGCGTGATCGCGCAGACGATCATCGTGACCGTCAGCGCGCCAACCCACTCGAACATCTTGCCCGGCGCCTGCGACGTCAGTAGCATCACCGTCGCGAGCGCGGACGGCCCGGCAAGCGCCGGAATCGCGAGCGGCACGATGAACGGCTCGCCCCCGGCGCGCGGATCGCTGCCGAGCGCGCCGTCCGGATGCGGGAAGATCATCCGCAGCGCGATCAGGAACAGCACGATCCCGCCGCCGAGCCGCAGCGACAGGTCGGTCAAGCTCATCATCCGCAGGAAGCGGTCGCCGACCACCATGAAGAACAGCAGGATCACGAACGCGATCCCCACTTCACGCAGGATCAGCTTCACGCGCCGCTCGCGCGGCACGTCCCGCATCGCCGTGATGAACAGCGGGATGTTGCCGAGCGGATCCGTGATCAGCACGAGGAGCACGGTGGCCGACAGGAAGGTGTATTCCACCGTGTTCCCCTGTTGTAGCGCTTAGCGCGCGAGCGCGGCGCGGATCTTTTCCGTCACCGTCGCCGCGGCGGCGTCGGCCGGCAGCAGCGTCGCTTCGGCGTCGCGGCGGCCCTGGTACTCGATCTTGCCTTCCTTCAAGCCGCGCTCGCCGATCACCAGGCGATGCGGCACGCCGATCAGTTCCCAGTCGGCGAACATCACGCCCGGGCGCTCGCCGCGATCGTCGAGGATCACGTCGATGCCGGCGGCGGTCAGTTCCGCGTACAGCTTGTCGGCCGCCTCGCGAACCATGTCGCTGCGATCGTAGCCCATCGGGCACAGCACGACCTCGAAGGGGGCGATCGACTCGGGCCAGATGATGCCGCGGTCGTCGAAGTTCTGTTCGATCGCCGCGCCGAGAATACGCGTGACGCCGACGCCGTAGCAGCCCATCAGCATCGGCTGCGGCTTGCCCGATTCGTCGAGGAACGTCGCGCCCATCGCTTCCGAGTACTTGGTGCCGAGCTGGAACACGTGGCCGACTTCAATGCCGCGGCAGATGTCGATCACGCCCTTGCCGTCCGGCGACGGATCGCCCTTCTGCACGTTGCGCACGTCGGCAACGTCAGGCTCGGGCAGGTCGCGGCCCCAGTTCACGCCAGCGATGTGATAGTCCACCTCGTTTGCGCCGACGACGAAGTCGCTCATGTTCGCGACCGTGCGGTCCGCGATCACCTTCACGGGCTTCTTCGTGCCGACCGGGCCGAGATAGCCCGGCGGCGTGCCGAACCACTCGACGATTTCCTGCTCGGTCGCGAAGCGGTGGTTTTTCAGCCCCGGCAGCTTCGACACCTTGATCTCGTTCAGGTCGTGATCGCCACGCAGCATCACGAGCCAGATGGTCGGCTCGGCGCCTTCGTTGTCGGTCGCGAGCACGATCGATTTGATCGTGCGCTCGAGCGGGATCGCCAGCAGTTCGGCGACGGCTTCGCACTTCGCCTTGCCCGGCGTCGCGACCTTCTCCATCGCTTCGGCCGGCGCCGCGCGCTCGGCAATCAGCGGCAACGCTTCGGCCGCCTCGATGTTCGCCGCGAAGTCGGACGTCGGGCAGTAGGCGATCGCGTCCTCGCCGGTATCGGCGATCACGTGGAACTCGTGGGAGAAGTTGCCGCCGATCGAGCCGCTGTCGGCCGCAACCGCGCGGAACTCGAGGCCGAGGCGCGTGAAGATGCGCACGTATGCGTCATACATCTTGCGATACGACTCGTTCAGACCGGCCGCGTCCTTGTCGAACGAATACGCGTCCTTCATGATGAATTCGCGGCCGCGCATCACGCCGAAGCGCGGACGAATCTCGTCGCGGAACTTCGTCTGGATCTGGTAGAAGTTCACGGGCATCTGCCGGTAGCTCTTGATCTGGTTGCGCGCGATGTCGGTGATGACTTCCTCGTGCGTCGGCCCGATCACGAAGTCGTTGTCCTTGCGGTCCTTGAAGCGCAGCAGCTCGGGGCCGTACTGTTCCCAGCGCCCCGATTCCTGCCAGAGCTCGGCCGGTTGCACGGCCGGCATCAGCAGCTCGATGGCGCCTGCCCGGTTCATTTCCTCGCGCACGATCGCCTCGACCTTGCGAATCGAACGCAGGCCGACCGGCAGGTAGTTGTAGATGCCGCCGGCGACGCGACGGATCATGCCGGCGCGCACCATCAGCTTGTGGCTGACGATCTCTGCGTCGGCCGGTGCTTCTTTGAGGGTGCCGATAAAGAAACGGGAAGCTTTCATGCGGACGGTTCCAAATACGGCGCCCCAAGGCGGGGCGCCCGAAAAAGTTTCAAGGTGAAAAAGCTGCGCGCGGCGAACAACGAGGGACGACGATGGCGCAGATGACGTAGCAGACTAATCAGGGACAATTCAGCCGGTGCACCCCGCGCGGATTCGCTCCGTCACGGTGCGCAGCGCCCGTTATCTGTTTATAATCAAAGCAATTTTAAAGGATTCGAAGGTGGTTGTATGCTGGATCGTGAAGGCTTTCGCCCGAACGTCGGCATCATCCTCTTGAACGCGCGCAACGAGGTGTTTTGGGGCAAGCGGCTCCGCGAGCATTCCTGGCAGTTTCCTCAAGGTGGGATCAAGTACGGCGAGACCCCCATGCAGGCGATGTACCGGGAACTGCACGAAGAGACCGGCTTGCACCCGGAACACGTCAAGATAATCGGCCGCACCCGCGACTGGTTGCGTTACGAGGTGCCTGACAAGTTCATCAAACGCGAAGTACGCGGCCATTACCGCGGCCAGAAGCAGATCTGGTTCCTGCTGCGGATGGTCGGACGCGATTGCGACATTTGCTTGCGCGCGACCGATCACCCGGAGTTCGATGCGTGGCGCTGGAACGAGTACTGGGTGCCGCTCGATGCGGTGATCGAGTTCAAGCGGGATGTCTATCAGTTGGCGCTGACGGAACTGTCGCGCTTCCTGCGCCGCCCGGCGCAGCGAGCCGAAAAGCCGCGTGGGCCGCGTCCGTCGCGCTATCCGCGCGTCATCGGTGCGCAGGTCCAGCAGACGCTGACGATTGTCGACACATCGTTAGTCTGTTCGGAGATCGAAGTGGAGGCGAGCACGCTCGACGAGATGCCGCCCCGCGAGATCGTCGGCAAATGACGAGTCGGACTGCATGACCGGGCGCGACCTTGTGTCGCGCCCTTTTTTTACGAGGAATGCATATTGAAAGCGATTGCTCTCGCGCTCGCATCGATTGTCGCGGCGGCCACGCTGGCCGGTTGCGCAAATTCGAAGACGCCGACCAACAAGGATGACAGCGAGTTCGTGTACCTGCTGGACCGCCAGGGCAACTGGAAGGAAAACCCGGTCGACACGCTGCCGCCGCTTCCGCAAGCGGGCGACCTGCTACCGTTCAACGTGTCGCAGAACACGCCGCTCAAGTTCTCCGTCGATGCGAAGTCGCTCGCGGTCGGCACCGACGGCGTCGTGCGCTATGCGGTCGTCATCACGAGCCCGGCAGGCGCACGCAACGTGAACTATGAAGGCATCCGCTGCGACACCTACGAATGGCGTCAGTATGCCGGCCTGAATTCGGATCACGACGGCTGGGACCGCACGGTCGAGAACGACTGGCGTCGCATCGAGAACGGCGAGTTGAACGCGTACCACTCGGCGCTGTACCAGGACTACTTCTGCTCGAACAAGATGCCACAGGGCACGACCCAGCAGATTCTCGAGAACATCCGGTTCCACCGCACCGCGATGAGCCAGCTGCGCTGACTGCGCGACGCAGGCCACCGGCCTTGCCGAGCCAATCGCAACAAAAAGCCCGCACAGCGCGGGCTTTTTTAGTATCTCGGGACGTCTGGCCGAATGGTTACACGAGCACGAGGTTGTCGCGGTGAATCAGCTCCGGTTCCAGCATGTAGCCAAGCACCGTCTCGATCTCGCCGCTCGGCTTGCGGTGAATCAGCTTCGTTTCCGCACTGCTGTAGTTCGTGAGACCGCGCGCCACTTCGCGTCCGTCGGGGCCGACACATGCGATCACCTCGCCGCGCGCGAACGCCCCCTGCACGCCAATCACGCCGATCGGCAGCAGGCTCTTGCCGCCGGCCGTCAGCTTCTCGACCGCACCGGCATCGATCACGACGTGCCCGCGTACCTGCAGATGGTCGGCCATCCATTGCTTGCGCGCGGCCATCCGCGCGGTGCGCGCGATCAGCTGCGTGCCGATCGCCTCGCCCGCCGCCAGCCGCACCAGCACGTCGGCTTCGCGGCCGCTCGCGATCACGGTGTTCGCGCCGCTGTGCGCTGCGCGCTTCGCCGCGAGGATCTTCGTCAGCATTCCGCCGCGGCCGAGGCTCGAGCCGGCCCCGCCCGCCATCGCCTCGAGTTCCGGTGCGCCCGCACTGGCTTCCGCGACCAGCGTCGCGTTCGGATCCTTGCGCGGATCGGCGGTGAACAGCCCCGACTGATCGGTCAGGATGATGAGCGCATCGCCTTCGATCAGGTTCGCGACCAGCGCGCCGAGCGTGTCGTTGTCGCCGAACTTGATTTCGTCGGTGACGACCGTGTCGTTCTCGTTGATGATCGGCACGACGCCGAGCCGCAGCAGCGTGAGCAGCGTCGAGCGCGCATTCAGGTAGCGCTCGCGATCGGCAAGGTCGGCATGCGTCAGCAGGATCTGCGCGGTGCGGATATCGTGCTCGGTAAAGCGGCTTTCATAGACTTGCGCGAGCCCCATCTGGCCAACCGCGGCGGCAGCCTGCAACTCGTCGATCTCGCGCGGACGCTTGCTCCAGCCGAGCCGCTGCATCCCTTCAGCGATCGCGCCCGAACTGACGAGCACCACTTCCTTGCCCTGCGCGCGCAGCGCGGCGATCTGGGCCGCCCAGCGGCCGATCGCAGCATGATCGAGCCCCTTGCCGTCGTTGGTTACGAGGCTCGAGCCCACCTTCACCACCAATCGCTTCGAATCCGCGATGATCGAACGCATCGTGCGCCGTCTCCTGTATCTGATGCCTGCCCGACCGGGCGCGCTTAAATTCCGGCACCGGGCGCGACGCCCGGTACGTTCCGGCGACGCTCAGGCGTCGTCGCCGGGCGTCGCGCCGCCAGCGGCGGGCGGCGCATCGCGGAATCGCACGTCCGCGGCCAGATCTTCCTCTTCCGCCGCGCGATGCGCGTCCGAATGCTGGGCGAGGTAGTCGTAGATCGCGTAGCACAGCGCTTCGCAGCCCTGGCCCGTGAGCGCCGAAATCTCGAACACCGGGCCGTCCCAGCCGAAACGGTCGAGGAAATCGGCGACGCGCGCCTCGCGCTCGTCTTCCGGCACCATGTCGAGCTTGTTGAGGACGAGCCAGCGCGGCTTCTCATAGAGCGCCTCGTCGTACTTGCGCAGTTCGCCAACGATCGCGGTTGCTTCCGCGACCGGATCGACGCTTTCGTCAAACGGAGCCAAATCGACGAGATGCAACAGCACGCCGGTGCGCTGCAGGTGTCGCAGGAACTGGTGGCCGAGGCCCGCACCTTCAGCTGCGCCCTCGATCAGCCCCGGGATGTCGGCGATCACGAAGCTCTTGCTCGGGCCGACCCGCACGACGCCGAGGTTCGGCGCGAGCGTTGTGAACGGATAGTCGGCGATCTTCGGCTTCGCGTTCGACACCGACGAGATGAAGGTCGACTTGCCAGCGTTCGGCATGCCGAGCAGACCGACGTCGGCAAGCACCTTCAGTTCGAGCCTCAGCATGCGCCGTTCGCCCGGCTTGCCGTCGGTCTTCTGGCGCGGCGCGCGGTTCGTGCTCGACTTGAAATGCAGGTTGCCGAGACCGCCTGCGCCACCCTTCGCGAGCATCACCTGCTGATCGTGCTCGGTCAGGTCGGCGATCAGTTCGCCCGTGTCCATGTCGGTCACGACCGTGCCGACCGGCATGCGCAGCGTGACGTCGTCACCGCCCTTGCCGTAGCAATCGGATCCGCGACCGTTTTCGCCGTTGCGCGCCAGGTGCTTCTTCGCGTAGCGATAGTCGATCAGCGTGTTGATGTTACGGTCAGCGATCGCGTAGACGTTCCCGCCCCGGCCGCCGTCGCCGCCGTCCGGCCCGCCGAACGGAACGAATTTCTCGCGGCGCATCGACGCGCTGCCATCGCCTCCGTCGCCGGCGATGACTTCGATTCGTGCTTCGTCAATGAACTTCATTCGTCACTCCGACCAGTATTTCCGCTATTGTGCCGCGCGCCGGCGCGCTTGAACAATCTGCCGTTCGGCCAATTGCCCGCCGTTTCGCGACAGCCGCCGGTGCGCACATGCGCCCGGCGGCCAAATAAAAAAAGGCCCCGCGAAGACTGCGGGGCCTTTCGGCTACGAAGCCCGTGGGTGCCTAAAATTAGGCAGCCGCCGGGACAACGATGACCAGATGCTTCTTGTCCGCGCCCTTGGTCGCGAACTTGACGTGACCGTCGACCAGCGCGAACAGGGTGTGATCCTTGCCCATGCCGACGTTCTCGCCAGCGTGCATGCGCGTACCGCGCTGACGCACGATGATGCCGCCGGCATTGATTGCCTGGCCGCCATACACTTTCACGCCGAGACGTTTCGACTCGGAGTCGCGGCCGTTCCGGGAAGAGCCGCCTGCCTTTTTGTGTGCCATCTGATTGCTCCTTTACCGAGGCGCTTACGCGTTGATCGCGTCGATGCGCAGCTCAGTGTAGTTCTGGCGGTGGCCGCCGTGCTTTTGGTAGTGCTTCCGGCGACGCATCTTGAAGATGGTGACCTTGGCATGACGACCGTGCGACACAACGGTGGCCTTGACGGAAGCCCCACTGACCAGCGGCGTACCGAACTTAATCGATTCGCCTTCGCCCACTGCGAGAACCTGGTCGAGCGTGATTTCAGCGTCAATGTCAGCCGGTATCTGTTCTACTTTGAGTTTTTCGCCAACGGCAACCTTGTACTGCTTGCCGCCGGTTTTTATGACCGCGTACATTGAGAACCTCACTCTGGATCCAAATTTTCCGCACACCACGCGCGGAAAACACGTGATTATACATGGGGTTAGCACCCAAGTCAAAGCCGATCCGCGATTGCCGCGCGCAAGACCTGGCCGGACGGCCAAAATCACGGTGCCGGCACGTCCGACAGACCGGGATATCGTGGATTCGACTTATAATCCGCGGCATCACCCATTTCGATCATCATGTCGTCGTCCACCGCCTCCCCCACCCTCAGCGCCGCCCACCTGCTCGCCCCGATCGCCAGCGACATGGAGCAGGTGAATCGCGTTATCCGGCAGAGCCTCGCGTCCGACGTGCTGCTGATCAACCAGATCGCCGAGTACATCATCGGCGCGGGCGGCAAGCGGCTGCGTCCGGCCCTGCTGTTGCTCGTCGCCGGTGCGCTCGGCGAGACGTCGCACCAGCGGCACGTGCTGGCTGCCGTCGTCGAGTTCATCCACACCGCCACGCTGCTGCATGACGACGTCGTCGACGAATCCGAACTGCGGCGCGGCCGCCAGACGGCCAACGCGCTGTTCGGCAATGCGGCGAGCGTGCTGGTCGGCGACTACCTCTATTCGCGCTCGTTCGAGATGATGGTCGGCGTCGGCAAGATGCGCGTGATGGAAATCCTGTCGGAAGCGACGACGATCATCTCCGAAGGCGAAGTGCTCCAGCTTCTGAACATGCACGACGCGGACGTCGACGAGTCGCGCTACATGCAGGTGATCCGCTACAAGACAGCGAAGCTGTTCGAGGCATCGGCCCGCCTGGGCGCAGTGCTCGCCGGCGCCGATGCGCCGACCGAAGCCGCCGCTGCCGAATACGGCCGGCGGATCGGCACCGCATTCCAGATCATGGACGACTGGCTCGACTACGCTGGCACGGCCGAAGCGATGGGCAAGAATGCCGGCGACGATCTGCGTGAAGGCAAACCGACGCTCCCGCTCATCTACCTGATCGAACGCGGCACGCCAGAACAGTCGGCGCTCGCGCGCGAGGTGATCGAACAAGGCGGCACCGATCGCTTCGATACGATTTTCGATGCAATCACCCGCTCGGGCGCGCTCGACCATACGCTCGAATGCGCGCGCAAGGAAGCACAGGCCGCTGCGGCCGCGATCGCCGCGTTCCCGAATTCGATCTACAAGGAAAGCCTGCTCGCGCTGTGCTCGTACTCGACGTCGCGACAGTCGTAAACGCGCCGCGAAGGGGACGCGATACCTTGTCTCGAAAAATTTCTTCAACAAGGTATTCCCTTTTAGAAAAAACATCGTTATAGTTACGTTCTTGCTTGAGACGACGCAGCGATCTTCACGAAGACGCTAGAGTCGGAAGAGCAAAAAAATCGGGGTGTAGCTTAGCCTGGTAGAGCGCTACGTTCGGGACGTAGAGGCCGGAGGTTCGAATCCTCTCACCCCGACCAGATTTGAGAAAACCGTGCACCATGTGCACGGTTTTTTTTTGCCTTCCTTTTGCCCGGTCACGCGAGCCCGATGCCGCGTGCGATATATCCCGGCCGCCGGCCTCTGCTATATTCCCTCCATCCCTGTCCTTCACTGCCCTTCTGACGCGTGGACCAAATTCCCTTATGGGCGCAAATCGGCGCCGTCTTCCTGCTTCTCCTCTGCTCCAGCTTCTTTTCCATTTCAGAGACCGCGATGATGGCGCTCAACCGCCATCGGCTGAAGCATCTCGCCGGCCAGGGCGTGCTCGGCGCGAAAACCACGCAGGGTCTTCTCACACGCACCGACCTGCTGCTCAGCGTGATCCTGATCGGCAATAATCTGTTCAACACGATCATCCCGGTTCTGACGACCTCGCTCGCGCTACACACGTTCGGCCGCAACAACCTCGCGCTGTCGATCGCGACCGGCATCGTCGCGTTCCTGATCATCGTGTTCGCGGAAATCGCGCCGAAGATCGTCGGCGCGACCTTCCCCGAGCGCATCGCGCTGCCCGCCAGTCTCGTGATCGCGCCGCTGATGCGCGTGTTCAAGCCGATCGTGTGGTTCGTCAACGCGCTCGCGAACGGCGTGCTCTGGGTGCTGCGCATCAACACGAAGAAGGGCCGCGACCAGCGGATGTCGGCCGACGAGCTGCGCGCGATCGTGCTCGAATCGAGCAGCTTCATGCCGACCAAGCACCGCAGCATCCTGCTCAACCTGTTCGACCTCGAGAACATCACCGTCGACGACGTGATGGTGCCGCGCCGGCAAATCGAATCGCTCAACTTCCACGCGCCGCTCGACGACATCCTGCATCAGCTCGAGACCTGCTATCACAACCGCCTGGTCGTCTACGAAGGCGACATCGACAAGGTGCTCGGCGTGCTGCACGTCCGGAAGACACTCACGGCACTGCACAACCAGGATTTCGACCGCGAAACGTTGCGCACGCTGCTCGCCGAGCCGTACTACGTGCCGTCGGGCACGCCGGTCGTCCAGCAGCTCCAGTATTTCCAGGAAAGCCGCCAGCGAACCGCGCTTGTCGTCAACGAGTACGGCGAACTCGAGGGGCTCGTCACGCCCGAGGACATCATCGAGGAACTGATCGGCGAATTCACGACGTCGATGCCGCGCGGCGAACGCGCTGGCGGCTGGAACCCGAACGGCGAATGCATCGTCGCCGCCAGCATGCCGCTGCGCGAACTGAACCGCTGGCTGCACCTGCAACTGCCAACCGACGGACCAAAAACGTTGAACGGCCTAATCCTCGAAATCCTCGAGGAAATTCCCGAAGGCGACGTGTGCCTGAAAATCCGTGACGTGATGCTCGAGGTCATGCGCAGCGACGACCAGGCCGTTCGCACCGTCAAGCTCTTCAAGCCGCGCAGCACGCGCGCACGCGCCACGCGCTAGCCGAACGGCCGACTGTCAGCACCGCTTGCGATACGCGACCATTTGCAGGTCACGATCAACAGGCGGCCGAGCGCCGGCTCACATGCACTTCCCACCTCCTGGGGCGCCGCTGCACACGCAGCGGCCGCCTGCCTCCATCGACGCATCGCCCGCTGAAACGCCCCGGTCGCTCGATGCGGCGCAGCTCGACGATTCGCCCGCCGTGCGGCTGCTGACCGACACGCTGCACGCCGCCCGCGTGCGCGACGCGTCCGACGTCCACGTCGAACCGTTCGAAGCAGGCTGGCGCATCCGCCTGCGCATCGACGGCGTCCTGCACGAACACGCGCGGCCGCCTGCTCATCTGCGCGACGCACTCGTCACACGGATCAAGGTGCTCTCCCGCATGGACATCGCCGAGCGCCGGCTTCCGCAGGACGGCCGGCTGCGCATCGCGGTCGACGGCGGCATGCGAGGCGACTACCGGGTCAGCTCGCTGCCCACGCTGTTCGGCGAGAAACTCGTGTTGCGTCGCCTCGAAACATTACCGCCCGACCTCACGCTTACGCGCCTCGGCTTCGACGCGCGGCAGGCGGCGGCGATGGAGGCCGCGATTCTCGCGCCACACGGCCTCGTGCTCGTCACCGGGCCGACCGGAAGCGGCAAGACGCTGTCGCTCTACTGCGCGCTGCAGATGCTCGACCGCGATGCCCACAACGTGTGCACGGTCGAGGATCCGGCCGAGATTCAGCTCGACGGCATCAACCAGGTCGGCGTGGCGGAAAAAGCCGGGCTCACTTTCGCCACTGCGCTGCGCGCGCTGCTGCGGCAGGACCCGGATGTCATCATGGTCGGCGAGATTCGCGATGCGGAGACGGCCGACGTCGCGATCAAGGCCGCGCAGACCGGGCACCTCGTGCTGTCGACGCTGCACACGAACGACGCGCCGACAGCCGTCGCGCGACTGCTCGACATCGGCGTCGCGCCGTACAACCTGGCGGCCGCATTGCGCCTCGTCACCGCGCAACGCCTCGTTCGGCGCCTGTGCACCATCTGCCGCGTGCGTTCGGACGCATCGGCACGCGCGCTGCGCGAAGCAGGCTGCGATTCGGCAGCGCTGGAATCCGGATGGCGTCCGTTCGTCGCGCGCGGCTGTGCCGCCTGTCACGGCATCGGTTATCGCGGCCGGATCGGCCTGCATCAGACAATGCCGGTTTCGCCGGCAATGGCGGAGCGCATCGTCGCGCGCGCAAGCGTCGGCACGCTCGCGCAATGCGCGGCGTCCGAGGGCGTATGCAGCCTGCGCGACGCGGCACTTGCGCACGTCCGCGACGGCACGACGAGCATCGCGGAAGCGCTGGCCGCGACGCCTGACGCGTGACCGCCATGCGTGCACCGCCAAACGAAACCTGCTTCGCGTGGCGCGGCCGTCGTCGCGACGGCACGCCATGCCGCGGGAACGTCATCGCCTTCGATGCCGCCGCCGCACGAGCAGCGCTCGCGCGCGACGGCGTCGCGGTGCTGTCGCTCGACGTCCGCGGCGCGGCCCGACCACCAGCGGCCGGCGCAAGGGAGGTCACGCGCTTCACGCGTCAGCTCGCGAGCCTGCTGCAAGCCGGACTACCACTCGCACCGTCGCTCGAGATGCTCGCCCGCACCCACACGCGCGACGGGCTGCCGCGCATCGCCGCCGGTCTCGCGCGCGAGATCGTCGGCGGGCAACGCTTCGCCGCCGCGCTCGCACGCTATCCGTCCCAGTTCGGCATGCTGTATCGCCAGTTGATCGAGGTGGGCGAGGCATCGGGTGCGCTCGGTACCGTACTGACCCGCGTCGCGGAGCACCGGGAACGCGCCGACGCGCAATGGCGCAAGCTGCGTGCCGCACTTGCGTACCCGGTCGCCGTCATCGTGTTCGCGCTCGCTATCTCGGCCGCGCTGATGGTGTGGGTCGTGCCGACGTTCCGACAGATCTTCGACGGTTTCGGCGCGGCACTGCCTGCACCGACCCGCGCCCTGCTCGCCCTCTCGTCCGCGACATCGGCCTGGGGTGGCACGTTGGTTGCCGGCGCAGCCGTCGCAGTATTCACCGCGCGCCACGCGCTGCGGCGCTCGCCTTCGCTGCGCTATACGGTGGCACGGCATCTGCTGAATCTGCCGTTCGTCGGCAGCGCGCTCACGCGCTTCGCGACCGCGCGGTGGTGCCGCTCGCTTGCAACGCTGCTCGGTGCCGGCGTCCCGCTCGCCGATGCGTTCGCCACGCTCGAGCGCACCGCCGGCCATCCTGTGTTCGAACAGGCCACCGCACAGATTGCGACGCGCGTGCTGCGCGGCGCGCGTCTGGCCGATGCGATGCACGCGATGGGATGCTTCCCGGACGACGTCGTGCAGCCGATCGCCGTCGCCGAGGAAACCGGCGCGCTCGACACGATGCTCACCGATATCGCCGCGCTATGCGAGCGCCAGCTCGACGCGCGTCTCGATGCGCTCGCCGCGCTCGGCGAGCCGCTGATCGTGATCGTGCTGGGCGCACTCGTCGGCGGCCTCGTGATCGCGATGTATCTGCCCATCCTTCAGCTGGGCAACGTGGTGTAGCATCGCAACCGATTCTGTCGCCTTTCATGCCCGAACCCGAGCCCCATGACGCCCGCGCCCCTGATCACCGTTTTCGACTCGCCCGACAGCATGTTGCTCGCGCTGGCGATGCTGCCGCATGCGGTGCAGTATGCGTTCGCCGTCGTGCTCGGCCTGTGCGTCGGCAGCTTCGTGAACGTCGTCGTGCACCGGGTCCCGGTGATGATGCAGCGCGCCTGGCAGGCCGAGATCGCCGAAGCGACCGGCAGCGCAAGCGCGCCGCCGGACGACGGTTATCCGCAGCATTACGATCTGTGGCGCCCGCGCAGCGCCTGTCCACATTGCGGTCACGTGCTGCGTGCGTGGGAGAACATCCCGCTCGTGAGCTACTTGCTGTTGCTCGGGCGCTGCCGTCAGTGCGGCCATGCGATCGGCATGCGCTATCCGCTCGTCGAGCTCGCCGGTGCGCTGCTCGCCGCCGGTTCGCTCGCCGCGTTCGGCCCCACCGTCGCCGCGCTCGCCGCGTTCGGACTGTGCGCGGCACTGCTGGCAATGAGCGCGATCGATATCCAGACCGGGTACCTGCCCGATTCGATGACGCTGCCGTTGCTGTGGGCCGGGCTCGCACTGAACCTCGGCGGCACGTTCACGTCGCTGCGTTCGGCCGTGGTCGGCGCGATGGCCGGCTACCTGTTCCTGTGGTCGGTCTACTGGATGTTCAAATGGTTGCGCGGCATCGAGGGCATCGGCTTCGGCGACCTCAAGCTGCTCGCCGCGCTCGGCGCATGGATGGGCTGGGCCGCGCTGCCGCAGGTCGTGCTGTTCGCCGCGGTGACGGGCGCGCTCGTCGGGCTCGTCGCGACCTGGCGCGGACGCATGCGCTTCGAGGAGCCGATTCCGTTCGGCCCGTTTCTCGCGGCAGGCGGCGTCGCGACGCTGTTTTTCGGCACCCCTTTCTACTCGGCACTCGGCGGCTGACATGACGCACCGCCTGCGGCCGCCATGTTCGCTGCGTCGCGGGGAGGCGCTTCGCTGCCTCGCGACGGCCCGGCGGAGGCTCACATGTTTTCAATAGGACTCACCGGCGGCATCGGCAGCGGCAAGACGACCGTCGCCGACATGTTCGCCGCACGCGGTGCATCGCTCGTCGATACCGACCTGATCGCGCACCGCATCACCGCACCGGCCGGCCTCGCGATGCCAGCGATCGAACAGGCATTCGGACCGGATTTCGTCGCAGCCGACGGCTCGCTCGACCGCGCGAAGATGCGCGCACTCATTTTCAGCGACGACGACGCACGTCGGCGCCTCGAAGCTATCACGCATCCGCTGATCCGCGCCGAGACCGAGCGCGAGGCCCGCGAAGCGCAGGGCCCATACGTGATCTTCGTCGTGCCGCTGCTCGTGGAGTCAGGTAACTGGAAGGCGCGCAGCGATCGCGTGCTGGTCGTCGACTGTCCGGTCGAAACGCAGATCGCACGTGTGATGCGGCGCAATGATTTCACGCGCGAACAAGTCGAAGCGATCATCGCAAGACAAGCGACGCGCGAAGCGCGTCTCGCCGCGGCCGACGACGTGATCGTCAACGACGCGACGACACCCGCTGCTCTCGCCGCACAGGTCGATGCACTGCACCAACGCTATCTTGCATTCGCGGCTGCCGCACACTGACCGCCGCGCGCGATCGTGATGGTGTACGAAATTGGTGCGTTGCTAGGGTAGACAGTGAGCATTAGAATGTCCTGCATTGTTTCAATCCCTACCCTAGAGGCGAGCGCGCTTGATTCTTTACGAGTATCCGTTCAACGAGCGAATTCGCACGCTATTGCGCCTCGAAGACCTGTTCGAGCGCTTCGCGTTCTTTTTGGCTCAGGAGGACCCGCGTGAACATCACGTCGCGCTGACGACGCTGTTCGAAATCGCTGAGGTCACAGGCCGCGCGGACCTGAAATCGGATCTGATGAAGGAGCTCGAACGTCAACGCCAGACGCTCGCCCCCTTTCGCGGCAATCCGGGCATCGAACAGAATGCGCTCGAGGCCGTGCTCGGTGAAATCGAGCAGACGCTCGCCAATCTTGCGCAGATGCAGGGCAAGACCGGGCAGCATCTGGTCGACAACGAGTGGCTCGCCAGCATCCGCAGCCGCGCGGTGATTCCCGGCGGCACGTGCAAGTTCGACCTGCCGTCGTACTATGCGTGGCAGCAATGGCCCGCGGAACAGCGGCGCCAGGACATCGCGAAATGGATCCTGCCGCTGCTGCCGCTGCGCGATGCCGCTGCGATCGTGCTGCGGCTCGCACGTGAATCGGGGCAGGCTTCGAAAGTGATGGCGATGCAGGGCAGCTACCAGCAGATGCTGTCGGGGCGCTCCTACCAGCTGATGCAGGTCCGCGTACCTCCGGAGCTGCGCGTGATTCCCGAAGCGAGCGCCAACAAATACATGCTGTGGGTACGGTTCACCATGCAGGACGGCGACGTGCGGCCGCGCGCGGTGGACATCGACGTGCCGTTCCATCTGACACTGTGCAATCTGTAACGGCCGCGTGCCGGTTCGACGCTTTCGTATGACTACCGTTGTGAAATGTCCTTCGTGCGGCGCAGAAGTGCGCTGGACGCCTGAAAACAAGTTCCGTCCCTTCTGTTCGGCCCGCTGCAAGCAACTCGACCTCGGCGCATGGGCCGCAGAAAAGTACCGGATCGGCGGGGCCTCCGACGAGGGTCCGTCGTCGGAGGAAGACGGCACCGACGGCCGCCGCGACAGCTGAGCGGCGCGCGACACCGCACGCCCTGCGGATATGGCCCGCCTTTCAGGCGAGCCGCCACGGCGTCATTGCGACGCCGCCTCCTTCTCGAGCAGCTCCAGCACCGGCAGCGCCGCCGGCAACAGCGGCGCGACCTCGACCGGCAGTTGCTGCCACACGAACGCCTGCCCCTCCTTGCTGTGCGGCTCGCCCGTCCAGCCCGTCACCTTGCAGAAATAGAGCCGCACGTACGCGTGCGGATAATCGTGCTCGAGCGTATGCCAGCGGTGGCTGGCTGTGACTTCGATGCCGAGTTCCTCGTGCAATTCGCGCGCCAGCGCGTCCTCCACGCTCTCCCCGGCCTCCAGCTTGCCGCCGGGAAACTCCCAGTAGCCCTCGTACGGCTTGCCCTGCAGCCGCTGCGCGAGCAGGTAACGACCGTCCGCCTGCACCATCACGCCGACCGCGACCTCTGTCACCTTGCGTCCATCGGGCGCGCGCACGCTGCCCGCTGCGAAATCCGTACTCATGCCTGCTCCTTGCGACCCGACCAGTCGCGCGCGAACTGCCATGCGACGCGCCCCGAACGCGAACCGCGCTCGAGCGCCCAGACGAGCGCGTCGCCGCGCGCCGTCTCGATCTCCGCGTCCGCGCAGCCGAAATGGCGCAGCCAGTGCGCGACGATGTCGAGGTAGTCGTCCTGCTTGAACGGGTAGAAGCTGACCCACAGGCCGAAGCGCTCCGACAGCGAGATCTTTTCCTCGACGACTTCACCGGGGTGGATCTCGCCGTCCGGCAGATGCTTGTACGACTCGTTGTCGCTCATGTACTCGGGCAGCAGATGGCGGCGGTTCGACGTCGCGTAGATCAGCACGTTGTCGGACTGCGCGGCGATCGAGCCGTCGAGTGCGACCTTCAGCGCCTTGTAGCCCGATTCGCCCTCCTCGAACGACAGGTCGTCGCAGAACACGATGAAACGCTCCGGACGCTCAGAGATCAGATCCACGATGTCGCCGAGATCGTGCAGGTCGTCCTTGTCGACTTCGATCAGGCGCAGCCCGTCCTTCGCATACGCGTTCAGGCAGGCCTTGATCAGGGACGACTTGCCAGTGCCGCGCGCACCTGTCAACAGCACGTTGTTCGCCGGCTTGCGCTGGACGAACTGTCGCGTGTTCTGCTCGATCAGCCCTTTCTGTCGATCGATGTTGTGCAGGTCGCCCAGCGTGATCGACGACGCTGCCGGCACCGGCTGCAAATAGCCGCGCCCCTGGCGCTTGCGCCAGCGGAACGCGGTGGCGGCGTTCCAGTCGATGGCCGCCGGCGCGGGCGGCAGCATCCCCTCGAGGCGGCCGAGCAGCGCTTCCGCGCGCGTCAGAAACTGTTCGAGCTTGTCCATGTCGTTCGAGCGCTCCCGATCAGGAGCGATAATCCGCGTTGATGCTCACGTAATCGTGCGAAAGATCGCACGTCCAGATCGTTGCCTGCGCGTCACCGCGGCCGAGCAGCACGCGGATCGTGATTTCGCTCTGCTTCATCACGCGCTGGCCGTCCTCCTCCTGGTAAGCCGGGTTGCGGCCACCAGCCTTCGCGACGAGCACGTCGTCGAGATAGAGATCGATCTTGCCGACGTCGAGATCCGTGACGCCCGCGTAGCCGATCGCCGCGAGGATCCGGCCCAGGTTGGGGTCGGATGCGTAGAAGGCCGTCTTCACGAGCGGCGAGTGCCCGATCGCATAAGCGATCTGGCGGCACTCGGCGACGCTCTTGCCGCCTTCGACCTGCACCGTCATGAATTTCGTCGCGCCTTCGCCATCGCGCACGATCAGCTGCGACAGCACCTGAGCGACCTGCGTGACCGCATCGCGCAGCGCTGCATAGGCCGGTGAATCGGTCGACGTGATCGCGGGCAGCGTGCTCTTGCCGGACGCGATCAGGATGAACGAGTCGTTCGTCGACGTGTCGCCGTCGATCGTGATGCAGTTGAACGAGCGGTCGGCCACTTCCTTCACGAGCGTGTCGAGGACCGGCTGCGCCACGGTCGCATCGAACGCGAGGAAGCCGAGCATCGTCGCCATGTTCGGCTTGATCATGCCCGCACCCTTGCTGATGCCTGTCAGCGTGACCGTGTGGCCGTCGATCGTCACCTGGCGAGACGTGGCCTTCGGCAGCGTGTCGGTCGTCATGATCGCCTGCGCGGCGTCATACCAGTTCGCGGCCTTGCGGTTTGCGAGCGCGGCCGGCAGCCCGGCCTTCAGGCGGTCGATCGGCAGCGGCTCGAGGATCACGCCGGTCGAGAACGGCAACACCTGCGCGGCGTCGATGCCCGCGAGGCGCGCGAGTTCCGAGCAGGTCTCGCGCGTGTTCACGAGGCCCGGCTCGCCGGTGCCCGCATTCGCATTGCCCGTGTTCACGACGAGCGCGCGGATGCCCGCGCCGCCGGCACGCACCGTTGCCAGGTGCTCGCGACACACCGTCACCGGCGCGGCGCAGAAGCGGTTCTCAGTGAATACGCCGGCGACCGTCGCCCCTTCGTCGACGGAAATGACCAGCACGTCCTTGCGATTCGGCTTGCGGATGTTCGCTTCCGCCCAGCCGAGCGTGACGCCGGCGACGGGATGGAGTTGGGCGGGATCGATCGACGGAAAATTGACAGCCATGGGGCACACCTGCCGGATGGAAAATGCCGGCATCCGCCGGCATCGATTGGAAGAACCGGCGGGCCGCACGCGGGCCGCCGCAACTCACATCACTGACTCGAAGCTGCAAACGAAGCGGCACGCGGATGCGCGCCGCCGTCGATCATGACAGCTTCCCGTGACATTGCTTGTACTTCTTGCCGCTGCCGCACGGGCACGGGTCATTGCGGCCGACCTTCGGCATCTCGCCGCCGGGGCCGCTGTGGGTCATCGCGCTGCCGACCATGTCGGCCGTCGCGGTCGCCGCGGTGGCGGCCGCGACGTTCGCGACCGGGGCACCGGATTCCGCGTAGTCGGCATGCTGATACTCGACGTTCTCGAGCTGACCGCCGCGCTCCTCGATCTGCTCGGCGGCTTCCTCGAGCTGCTCCGGCGACTGGATCTGCACGTTCATCACGATGCGCGTGACTTCCTGCTTGATCGCCTCGAGCATCGCGGCGAACAGTTCGAACGCCTCGCGCTTGTATTCCTGCTTCGGGTTCTTCTGCGCATAGCCGCGCAGGTGGATGCCCTGGCGCAGGTGGTCGAGCGCCGCGAGGTGCTCGCGCCACAGGCGATCGACCGTCTGCAGCATCACCGAGCGCTCGAACGCGCTGAACGATTCGCGGCCGACCATCGCGACCTTCGCCTCGTACTGCTCGTCGGCGGCGGTCGTCACCGCTTCGAGAATCTCCTCGGCGGTGATCGACGACGACTCGTTCACCATTTCCTGGATCGCGAGGTCGAGCTGCCAGTCGTTGCGCAGCGCTTCCTCGAGCTCGGGCACGTCCCACTGTTCCTCGATGCTGCCTTGCGGCACGAACTGGTGGACAACTTCGGCGATCACGCCATGACGCATCGCCGAGATCGTCTCGGTGATGTCGTGGGCTTCGAGCAGTTCATTGCGCTGCTGGTAGATCACCTTGCGCTGGTCGTTCGACACGTCGTCGTATTCGAGCAGCTGCTTGCGGATGTCGAAGTTGCGCGCTTCGACCTTGCGCTGCGCGGATTCGATCGAACGCGTAACGATGCCGGCCTCGATCGCCTCGCCTTCCGGCATCTTCAGTCGGTCCATGATCGAGCGCACGCGGTCGCCCGCGAAGATGCGCAGCAGCGGATCGTCGAGCGACAGGTAGAAGCGCGACGAGCCCGGGTCGCCCTGGCGGCCCGCACGGCCGCGCAGCTGGTTGTCGATCCGGCGCGATTCGTGGCGCTCGGTGCCGATGATGTGCAGGCCGCCCGCGGCCTTCACCTGCTCGTGCAGCGTTTCCCACTCGTCGTGCAGCTGCTTGATGCGGCGCGCTTTTTCGTCGGCCGGGATCGCGTCGTCGGCGTCGATGAACGCGGCCTGCTTCTCGGCGTTGCCGCCGAGCACGATGTCGGTACCGCGGCCCGCCATGTTGGTCGCGATCGTGATGCGGTTCGGACGGCCGGCTTCCGCGACGATCGCGGCTTCACGCTCGTGCTGCTTCGCGTTCAGCACCTCGTGCGGCAGGCCGGCCTGCTTCAGCAGGTGCGACAGCAGTTCCGAGTTCTCGATCGACGTCGTGCCGACCAGCACCGGCTGGCCGCGCTCGTAGCAGTCGCGAATGTCGCGGATCACCGCGTCGTAACGCTCCTTGGCCGTCTTGTAGATCTGGTCCTGCTTGTCGATCCGCTTCGGCGGGCGGTTGGTCGGGATCACGACCGTCTCGAGGCCGTAGATCTCGTTGAATTCGTACGCTTCGGTGTCGGCCGTACCGGTCATGCCCGCGAGCTTCGCGTACATGCGGAAGTAGTTCTGGAACGTGATCGAGGCGAGCGTCTGGTTCTCGCTCTGGATCTTCACGTGTTCCTTCGCCTCGACCGCCTGGTGCAGGCCGTCGGACCAGCGGCGACCCGCCATCAGGCGGCCCGTGAATTCGTCGACGATCACCACTTCGCCGTTCTGCACGACGTAGTGCTGGTCCTTGTGGAACAGCGTGTGCGCGCGCAGCGCCGCGTACACGTGGTGCATCAGCGTGATGTTCTGCGGCGCGTACAGGCTCTCGCCCTCGCCGATCAGGCCCCACTCGGCGAGCAGCCGCTCGGCCTTCTCGTGGCCCGACTCCGTCAGGAACACCTGGCGCGCCTTCTCGTCGAGCGTGTAGTCGCCCGGTTTCTCGACGCCCGTGCCGTCGGCCTTCTCCTCGCCGATCTGCCGCTCGAGCAGCGGCGGCAGCGCGTTCATCCGGACGTACAGTTCGGTGTGATCTTCCGCCTGGCCCGAGATGATCAGCGGCGTACGCGCCTCGTCGATCAGGATCGAGTCCACTTCGTCGACGACCGCGAAGTTCAGTGCCCGCTGCACGCGCGCGTCGGTCTCGTAGACCATGTTGTCGCGCAAGTAGTCGAAGCCGAACTCGTTGTTCGTGCCGTAGGTGATGTCCGCCGCGTAGGCCTGCTGCTTCTGGTCGTGTTCCATGCCGGACAGGTTGATGCCGACCGACAGACCAAGGAAGTTGTAGAGGCGCGCCATCCATTCGGCGTCGCGCTGCGCGAGGTAGTCGTTGACCGTCACGACGTGCACGCCACGGCCGGCAAGCGCATTCAGGTAGACGGGCAGCGTCGCGACGAGCGTCTTGCCCTCGCCGGTGCGCATTTCCGCGATCTTGCCGTAGTGGAGCACCATGCCGCCGATCATCTGCACGTCGAAGTGGCGCATCTTCAGCACGCGGCGGCTCGCCTCCCGGCAGACCGCGAACGCCTCGGGCAGCAGCTTGTCGAGCGACTCGCCGCCCGCGATCCGCTGGCGGAACTCATCCGTCTTGCCGCGCAACTGGTCGTCCGTCAGCTTCTCGATCTGCGTTTCGAGCGCATTGATCGTCGCGACGGTCTTTTGGTATTGCTTGACGAGCCGTTGGTTGCGGCTGCCAAAAATTTTCTGGAGAAAACCGGTTGTCATCGGATCGGATCCTGCGTCGCAGCACCGGCGCCCGGCGCGCGTTGCGCGCCCCGACGCCCGAGCCTCGGCGGCTTAGCGAATTAGTGGAATCAAACGAGGAATTTTAGCACGCGAGGAAGCATGCGCCGGTGTCCCGGCTGGACTCACGCCGCACGCCAAACCCGCGCGGGCCACCGGCCACGTGGCCCGAAAGCCGCCCGTGCGCGAGCCGGCGCGGGTACAATCGGCGTCAACGTCCGCGCCCGTGCGCGCCCGAAGAATGCCTCGATGAACCGATTTTCCAAGCGTTTCGGCCCGCTCGCCGCGTATCGCCCGCAACCCGTGTCCGAAGTGCTCAACCGCACCGACGCGTTCGCGGCGCTGCGCGCCGGCGTCGAACAAGTCGCGTCGCTGCAGCGCGACCTCGCCGCGCTCCTGCCCGACTATCTTGCGAATCACGTCGAACCGGGCTCCATCAAGGACGGCACCCTGACCCTCTTTGCCGCGCACAATGCGCTCGCCGCCCGGCTGCGGCAGGTCGAGCCGCGCCTGCTCGCCGATCTCCAGAAGCGCGGCTGGCCGGTCTCGGCGCTGCGCGTGCGCGTGCGTCCGAAGGACGCGCCGGAACCACCGCACGTGAAGCAGGCGCGTATGACGACCGTCGGCGCCACCGCGTTGCGCGACCTCGCCGATCACCTCGAGCCGTCGCCGCTGCAGGCTGCACTCGCGCGGATGGCCGCGCGCCACGGTGCGAAGTCTTCGCGCTGAACCCGCGCCGACCGCGCAGGCGGCCGCCCAACGAAAAAGCGACCCGAAGGTCGCTTTTTTTATCGCGGGTGCCGAACGCCGATCAGGCGAAGGCCGTCTGCGTGTCGAACGCGAAGCCGCTCGGCGCGGCTTGAGGATCGTCGAACGTGACGATCTCGTATGCGTCCTCGTGCGCGAGCAGTTCGCGCAGCAGCGCGTTGTTCAGCCCGTGACCCGACTTGTATGCGGTGTACGACGCCAGCAGCGGATGGCCGACCACGTACAGGTCGCCGATCGCGTCGAGCATCTTGTGCTTCACGAACTCGTCGTCGTAGCGCAGCCCGTCGTTGTTCAGGATCCGGTATTCGTCGAGCACGATCGCGTTGTCCATGCTGCCGCCGCGTGCGAGACCCAGCTCGCGCATCATTTCGACTTCATGGGCAAAACCGAACGTGCGCGCACGCGCGATCTCGCGTACGTACGACGTGTTCGCGAAGTCGACCTCGAGTTCCTGGCCGGTCTTGTCGACGGCCGGGTGACGGAAGTCGATCGTGAACTTCAGCTTGAACCCGAAATACGGATCGAGACGCGCGAACTTGTCGCCGTCACGGATTTCGACCGGCTTCTTCACCTTGATGAAGCGCTTCGGCGCGTTCTGCTCCTCGATGCCCGCGGACTGGATCAGAAACACGAAGGACGCGGCGCTGCCGTCCATGATCGGGATTTCCTCTGCCGTCACGTCGACATAGAGGTTGTCGATGCCGAGGCCGGCACACGCCGACATCAGGTGCTCGACGGTCGACACGCGCGCACCATCCTTCTGCAGCACCGACGCGAGCCGCGTGTCGCCGATCGACATCGCGGATGCCGGGATGTCGACAGGCGTGGGCAGGTCGACGCGCGAGAAAACGATCCCCGTGCCCGGCGCGGCCGGGCGAAGCGTCAGTTCGACCTTGCGGCCCGAGTGGAGACCGATGCCCACGGTCTTCACGATCGATTTGATGGTGCGCTGCTTCAGCATGATGTTCTTCATCTTGATTGAGATTATCAATCAGGAGTTATATTCGATAGGTGGGATTATAGCGTAATTCCCTATTCAACGCTGTTTGAAACTGCGTATCAATCTGTTTCGACTGTTTACCCGCGCCGATACGGGACGGGCCGATGCCCGGAACGGAGGCGTTTCCGGTCATCGGCCCGTGTTACAACTGCCCTGAGGCCGGTGCGCAGCGTTGCCCGCAGGCAACGGCGCACCGCACGATCAGGACATCAACGTCGCGAGCACGCTCGCCGCATCGCTCACTTCGAACTTGCCCGGCGCTTCGACGGCCAGCGTCTTGACCACACCGTCGTCGACCACCATCGCATAGCGCAGGGAACGGATTCCCATGCCACGCGCGGACAAATCCTGCGTCAGCCCCAGCGCATGAGTGAAAGCAGCGCTGCCGTCCGCCATCATGCGCACCTTGCCCGCGGTGTGCAGATCACGTCCCCATGCGCCCATCACGAATGCGTCGTTGACGGACACGCACCAGAGCTCGTCGATGCCGGCCGAGCGCAGTTGCTCGGCGTGCTCGACATAGCCCGGCACATGCTGCGCCGAACAGGTCGGCGTGAACGCGCCCGGCAATCCGAAGATCACCACCCGCTTTCCCGCAACCTGATCGCGCACGCTGAAGGCATTCGGCCCCAGCGTGCAGCCTTCGCGCGCGTCGTCGATGAATTCGAACAGTTGCGCGTCGGGCAGCGCGTCGCCCACTTGAATCATGGCTGGTCCCTCATAGCGATACGGTTTTTCGGCGTATTGCGGACAGCACGTCCCATCCCGCTCCGCTCATGCGAAGAGGGCACGTTTCCCGGCCCGGCGTCGCATCCGACGCGGCCTGTCGTGGTCCGTGGCATCCGTCACGCCGGCGTTACCGCGGCAATCTCATCGATTGCGCCGCGGCTTCGCCTGTGTGTGCGTCGTCAGTCAGCCTGCTTGCGCAGGAAAGCCGGGATGTCGTACGTGTCGACACCCTTCTCCTGCAGCGCCTGCACGTGCGATGCCGCGGTTTCGCGCGAGTTGCGCCACACCGCCGGCGTATCGAGCGCGCCGTAGTCGGCCGTGCTGACGTGTTGCGGCTGCGCATAGCCGTGCGAGATCGCGCTGACCGGCTGGTTGTCGGTACCCGTGCGCAGCAGCGTCATCGGAGCCGATTGCTGCTTCTTCGCCGCACGGCCCAGACCCGTCGCCACGACCGTCACGCGCAGTGCATCGCCCATTGCGTCGTCGTACACCGCACCGAAGATCACCGTGGCGTCTTCCGCCGCGTAGCTCTTGATCGTGTTCATCACTTCGCGCGTTTCCGACAGGCGCAGCGAACGGCTCGACGTGATGTTGACCAGCACGCCGCGCGCGCCCGACAGATCGACGCCTTCGAGCAGCGGGCTCGCCACGGCCTGCTCCGCCGCGAGGCGTGCGCGATCGACGCCGGCGACCGTCGCCGTGCCCATCATCGCCTTGCCCTGCTCGCCCATCACCGTCTTCACGTCTTCGAAGTCGACGTTCACGAGGCCATCGACATTGATGATTTCAGCGATGCCTGCGACCGCGTTGTTCAACACGTCGTCCGCGCACTGGAAGCACTTGTCCATCTCGGCGTCATCGCCCATCACGTCGAACAGCTTGTCGTTCAGGACGACGATCAGCGAGTCGACGTGATCCTCCAGTTGCTGCGAGCCTGCTTCGGCGACGCGCATGCGCTTGCCGCCTTCGAATTCGAACGGCTTGCTGACGACACCCACCGTCAGGATGCCCATCTCCTTCGCGATCTGCGCGACCACCGGCGCCGCGCCCGTGCCCGTACCGCCACCCATGCCGGCCGTGATGAACACCATGTGCGCGCCACGCAGCGCGTCGGCGATGCGCTCACGCGCCTCTTCCGCCGCCGCCTTGCCCATTTCCGGCTTCGCGCCGGCGCCGAGGCCGGTGTTGCCGAGCTGGATCACGGACGGTGCGCGCGCGCGCGACAGCGCCTGTGCGTCGGTGTTCATCACGATGAAGTCGACGCCCTGCACGCCACGGTTGATCATGTGCTGAACGGCATTGCCGCCAGCGCCGCCAACGCCGACCACCTTGATGATGGTGCCGTTGGTTTCGGTTTCCAGCATTTCGAATTCCATTGTTGCCTCCGTCAAGAGAATAAAACTACTCGGCCGTTATTCGGCAGGAGATCGGGCAACCCCCTGTCGCGCGCCAGCCGCCGGCACCGGCGCGAATTTCGATTCGGTTCGTCCCCAAGAAAACGCCGGGCCGCCCCAGGTTTTCTTGGCCCCCTCGGGGGGCAGGCTCGGCATGCCGAGCCGTGGGGGTACTCAAAAATTGCTCAGGAACCATTCCTTCATCCGCGAGAAGATCTGCCCCGCGTTGCCGGACTGCACGGCGACCTTGCGACCGCGCATGCGCTGTGCGCTGCCTTCGACGAGCAGGCCCATCGCCGTCGAGTAGCGCGGATTGCGCACCACGTCTGCGAGGCCGCCTGCGTATTCCGGCGCGCCGATGCGCACCGGTTTCAGGAAAATGTCTTCGCCGAGCTCGACCATGCCCGGCATCATCGAAGCCCCGCCGGTAATGACCACGCCGGAGCTCAGCAGTTCTTCGTAACCCGACTCGCGCACGACCTGCTGCACGAGCGAGAACAGTTCCTCGACGCGCGGCTCGATCACGGCCGCGAGCGCCTGGCGCGACAGCGTGCGCGGGCCGCGTTCGCCGAGGCCAGGCACTTCGACCATCTCGTCCGGATCGGCGAGCGCCTGCTTCGCGATCCCGTAGCCGACCTTGATGTCTTCCGCGTCCGGCGTCGGCGTGCGCAGCGCCATCGCGATGTCGCTCGTGATCTGGTCGCCGGCGATCGGAATCACCGCGGTATGGCGGATCGCGCCTTCGGCGAAGATCGCGATGTCGGTCGTGCCGCCGCCGATGTCGACCAGCACCACGCCGAGATCCTTCTCGTCTTCCGTCAGCACGGCCAGCGACGACGCGAGCGGCTGCAGGATCAGGTCGTTCACTTCCAGCCCGCAGCGGCGCACGCACTTGACGATGTTCTGCGCGGCACTGACCGCGCCCGTCACGATGTGCACCTTCACCTCGAGGCGGATGCCGCTCATCCCGATCGGCTCGCGCACGTCTTCCTGCCCGTCGATGATGAATTCCTGCGTGAGGATGTGCAGCACCTGCTGGTCGGTCGGGATGTTGATCGCCTTCGCGGTCTCGATCACGCGCGCGACGTCGGTCTGCGTGACTTCCTTGTCCTTGATCGCGACCATCCCGCTCGAGTTGAAGCTGCGGATGTGGCTGCCGGCAATCCCCGTGAACACGTTGGTGATCTTGCAATCGGCCATCAGCTCGGCTTCCTCGAGCGCGCGCTGGATCGACTGCACGGTGGCCTCGATATTGACCACCACGCCCTTCTTCAGACCCTTCGATTCGCTCTGGCCGAGGCCGATCACCTCGTAATGGCCTTCGCCCTTCAGCTCGGCGACGATAGCCACCACCTTCGACGTGCCGATGTCGAGGGAAACCAGCAGATCCTTGTAGTCTTTGCTCATAAAGTGCTCTTGCGTGTGATCTCTCGTTACTTCTTGCGCTTGTCGGTATCGGTCAGGAACCGCATGCCTGCCGCACGAATCGCGAATCCGTTCGGATAACGCAGGTCCGCATACTCGATGTCGTTGCCCCAACGCTCCGTGACGGCCGGCCACGCGGCGACGAGGCGCTGGCTCCGGTCATGCAGGGTCTCGCTGGTGCGCTCCTTGCCCAGTTCGACCTGCATGCCGTTCGACAGCTTCACCGTCCACGCGTAGCGCGCCGACAGCGTCACTTCTTCCGGCGCCGCCTTCAGCGGCGCAAACCAGTTCGTGAAGTCGCGATACCGCGTGACGACTTCCTTCGCACTACCCTCCGGGCCGTCAAACGCCGGCAGTTCCTGATCCAGTTCGCCCTGGTTCGCGGTGAACAGCTCGCCGTCGACGCTCACGAGCTGCGCGCTGCCCCAGGTCCCGAGCGGTTTGTACTCCTCGAGCGTGACAGCCAGCGCATTCGGCCACACCCGGCGCACGCTCGCGTGGCGCACCCACGGCATCTGCTCGAACGCGGCACGCGCCGTATCGAGATCGACCGTGAAGAAATTGCCCTTCAGCCGGCCGACCACGCCCGCACGCACCGTCGGCGTATTGATGTGCTCGGTGTCGCCGTCGATCCGGATTTCGCGCAGCGCGAACGTCGGACGCTGGATCAGCCAGTAGCAGCCGGCCGCCGCCAACACGAGCAGCAACAGCGCGTACAGCGCGCTGGCGGCAAGGTTGAGTTGGCGAACGTTGTTCCACATACGTCGTTCCGTTCCTGCGTCAGTCGTTGAGCGTAAGCGACAGCACCTTCACGACCAGCTCCGAATAGCTGATGCCGATCGACCGCGCTGCCTTCGGCGGCAGCGAGTGGTCGGTCATCCCGGGGGCCGTGTTCACTTCCAGGAAATACGCGTTGCCGGCGGCATCGAGCATGAAGTCAGCCCGCCCCCAGTCGGTGCAGCCGAGCACGTCGAACGCGCGGCGCGCGATGCGCTTCAGTTCCGCTTCCTGTTCCGCCGGCAGCCCGCACGGAATCAGGTACTGCGTATCGTCGGCGACATACTTCGCGTGGTAGTCGTAGAACTCGCCGGCCGGCACGATCTTGATCAGCGGCAAGTCGAGATCGCCGGCGATGCACGCGGTGTACTCGCCGCCGCCTTCGATGCTCTTCTCGACGATCACGATCTTGTCGTGCGCCGCGGCTTCCGACAGTGCGGCGGGCAACGCGTCGGCCGTCTTCACCTTCAGCACCGCGACGCTCGAGCCTTCGCTCGCCGGCTTCACGAACAGCGGCAGGCCGAGCTTCGCGACGATGTCCGCCGCGCGGGCCGCGTAGTCGTCGCCGCGCATCACCGTCTCGAACGGCGGCGTCGGCACGCCCGTCTGCTGCCACACGAGCTTCGTGCGGAACTTGTCGAGGCCGAGCGCCGAGCCGAGCACGCCGCTGCCCGTGTAGCGGATACCGTAGAAATCGAGCGCGCCCTGGATCTGGCCGTTCTCGCCGTAGCCACCATGCAGCGCGTTGAACGCGCGCACGAAGCCCTCGTCCTTCAGCGCCGACAGCGGCCGCTCGGCCGGGTCGAACGGATGCGCGTCGACGCCCGCGTCACGCAGGCCCTGCAGCACGAGACGGCCCGAGGTGAGCGACACCTCGCGCTCGGCGGATTCGCCACCGAACAACACCGCCACCTTGCCGAAACGTTTCGGATCGATCCCGCTCATGTCATGCCTTCTGTTGTGTGTGTTGCACGAGCTTCGCCGGCACGCCGCCGATCGAACCCGCGCCCATCGTGATCACCACGTCGCCGTTCTGCGCGACCCTGGCCAGTGCGTCCGGCACGTCGTCGACCGTCGCGACGAACACCGGGTCAACCTTGCCCACCGCGCGCAGCGCACGCGACAGCGCGTCGCCGTTGGCCGTCGCGATCGCCGCTTCGCCCGCGGCATAGACTTCCGTCAGCACCAGCGCGTCGACCGTCGACAGCACAT
Source organism: Burkholderia sp. Bp9004 (assembly GCF_003858025.1). Classification (NCBI taxonomy): domain Bacteria; kingdom Pseudomonadati; phylum Pseudomonadota; class Betaproteobacteria; order Burkholderiales; family Burkholderiaceae; genus Burkholderia; species Burkholderia sp. Bp9004. The sequence continues at coordinate 101,083 of NZ_QTQD01000023.1, forward strand.
TGACGAAGTCATCGAAACAGTCGCGCGTGCGCGTGTAGCGGTGCGGCTGGAACGCCAGCACGAGGCGGCGGCCCGGGAACGCGCCGCGCGCGGCCGCGATCGTCGCGGCCATCTCGACGGGGTGGTGGCCGTAGTCGTCGATCAGCGTGTAATGGCCGCCGTCCGCGCTCGGCACCTCGCCGTAGCGCTGGAAGCGTCGGCCGACGCCGTTGAATTCCTCCAGCGCCAGCTGGATCGCGTCGTCCGCCACGCCGAGATCGGTCGCGATCGCGATCGCCGCGAGCGCGTTCTGCACGTTGTGCAGGCCCGGCATGTTCAGCACCACCGCCAGCGGTGCGCGCCCTTCGCGAATCACCGTGAAATGCATGCGGCCGTCGCGCGCATCGATGTCTTCCGCGCGCACCTGCGCGTCCGGCGACAGCCCGTAGCGCACGACCGGCTTCGAGATGAACGGGATAATCTGCCGCACGTTCGGATCGTCGACGCACACCACTGCGCTGCCGTAGAACGGCAGGCGCTGCGTGAATTCGATGAACGCCTGCTTGAGCCGCGCGAAATCGTGGCCGTAGGTGTCCATGTGATCGGCGTCGATGTTCGTGATGACTTCGATCACCGGATACAGGTTCAGGAACGACGCGTCCGACTCGTCAGCCTCGGCGACGATGAAGTCGCCCGTGCCGAGCCGCGCGTTCGCGCCGGCGCTGATCAGCCGGCCGCCGATCACGAAAGTCGGGTCCAGCCCGCCCGCCGCGAGTACGCTCGCGACGAGGCTCGTCGTCGTGGTCTTGCCGTGCGTGCCGGCGATCGCGATCCCCTGCTTCAGGCGCATGAGTTCCGCGAGCATCACCGCGCGCTGCACGATCGGCACGCCCTGGTGGCGCGCGGCCAGCACTTCGGGGTTGTCCGAGCGCACGGCCGTCGACACGACGACCGCGTTCGCGCCCTCGATGTTCGCCGCGTCGTGCCCGATCGCGATCCGCGCGCCGAGCGCCGCGAGACGGTCGGTCACCGCGTTGCGCGACAGGTCGGAGCCGCTGACCTCGTAGCCGAGGTTGACGAGCACTTCGGCGATGCCGCTCATGCCCGCGCCGCCGATCCCGACGAAATGAATGTGTTTGACGATGTGTTTCATTGCAATTGTTCCAGGTTCGCGCCGGCCACCTTCGCGCAGACGCGCGCGACTTCGTCGGTGGCCTCGGGCTTCGCCAGCGAGCGCGAACGCTCCGCCATGTCCGCGAGCGACGCCCGCGACTGGCCGCGCAGCCAGTCGGCAAGCAGTTCCGCCGACAGGTCGCGTTGTTGCACCAGCACCGCCGCGCCCGCATCGGCGAGGAACGCGGCGTTGGTCGTCTGGTGGTCGTCGACCGCGTATGGGAACGGCACGAACAGCGCCGCCACGCCCACCGCCGCGATTTCCGATACCGTCATCGCGCCGGAGCGGCAGATCACGAGATCCGCCGCCGCGTACGCGGTCGCCATGTCGTCGATGAACGGCACGAGCCGCACGTCGTCGCCGCCGGCGAATCCAGCCGCTTCGTAATTCGCCTTCAGCGCCTCGATGTGCTTCGCGCCGGCCTGGTGCACGATGCGCGGGCGCTCGCCCGGCGCCAGCAGCGCCAGCGCGCGCGGCACGACTTCGTTCAGTGCGGCGGCGCCGAGACTGCCGCCGACGACCAGCACGTTCAGCGGACCGCTGCGCGACGCATAGCGTGCTTTGGGCGTTTCCGTGCGCGCAAGTTCCGCGCGAATCGGGTTGCCGGTCCATTCCGCGTGCGGCAGTGCGCCGGGGAACGCGACGAGCACGCGTTTCGCGAATTTCGCGAGCACCTTGTTCGCGAGACCGGCGATCGAATTCTGTTCGTGCAGCACGAGCGGGCGGCCCGACAGCGCGGTCATCACGCCCGCCGGGAACGTGATGTAGCCGCCCATCCCGAGCACGACGTCCGGCCGCACGCGGCGCAGCGCGCCGAGACTCTGCCAGCATGCGCGCAGCAGGTTGAACGGCAGCGTCAGCTTGGTCTTCAGGCCCTTGCCGCGTAGTCCGCCGAAGCGCACGTATTCCATCGGAATGCCGTGCTTCGGCACGAGCGTCGCTTCCATCCCGGCCGGATTGCCGAGCCATACGACGCGCCAGCCCGCCGCTTCCATCCGGTGCGCGACGGCGAGCCCCGGGAACACGTGGCCCCCGGTGCCGCCTGCCATCACCATCAGCGTGCGTCGCGACGCGGTCATACCTTCCCTCCCCGCATCAGTACGCGATTTTCATAGTCGACCCGCAACAGCACCGCAAGCGCGACACAATTCAGCAGGATGCCCGAGCCGCCGTAGCTCACGAGCGGCAGCGTCAGGCCCTTGGTCGGCAGCAGGCCGAGGTTTACGCCCATGTTGATGAACGTCTGAGCGCCGAACCAGATGCCGATGCCCTTCGCCATCAGGCCCGCGAACGTGCGGTCGAGCGCGAGCGCCTGACGGCCGATCTCGAACGCGCGGCGCACGATCCAGTAGAACAGCAGGATCACGACCAGCACGCCAACGAAGCCGAGTTCCTCGCCGATCACCGCGAGGATGAAGTCGGTATGCGCTTCGGGCAGGTAGTTCAGCTTCTCGACGCTGCCGCCGAGGCCGACGCCGAACCACTCGCCGCGGCCGAATGCGATCAGCGAGTGCGTGAGCTGGTATGCCTTGCCCTGCGCATAGCGCTCGTCCCACGGATCGAGGTAGGCGAAGATCCGCTCGCGACGCCACGGCGACAGCCATACGAGCATCGTGAAGGTGCCGACCGCCGTCGCCACCAGGCCGCCGAACAGCTTGCCGTTCACGCCGCCGAGAAACAGCACGCCCATCGCGATCGCGGCGACCACCATGAACGCGCCCATGTCCGGCTCGAGCAGCAGCAGCGCGCCGACGAGACCGACCGCGAACGCCATCGGCAGGAAGCCCTTCGCGAAGCTCTGCATGTACTCCTGCTTGCGCACCGTGTAGTTCGCCGCGTAGATCGTCACCGCGAGCTTCATGATTTCCGATGGCTGCATGTTCGTGATGCCGAGCGGAATCCAGCGGCGCGCACCGTTCACACCCTTGCCTACGTGCGGGATCAGCACGATCACGAGGCCGACCAGTGCGATCAGGAAGAGATGCGGCGCGTATTTGTCCCAGGTCGACACGGGCACGCGGAACGCGATCACCGCCGCGATGAACGCGACGACGAGCGACACGCAGTGGCGCATCAGGAACGCGTAGTCGTGATACGACGCGTATTTCGGCGAATCGGGCATCGCGATCGACGCCGAATACACCATCACGACGCCGAGCCCGAGCAGCGCGATCGCGACCCACAGCAGCGAGTAGTCGAAGTCGAGCATGCGCGAGCGGCTCGGCCGAACGCCGTTCACGACGCTCGCGAGGCCGCCGGTCGCGGCGCGCGTGGCCGACGCGACGCGGCCGCCGGCGGCATTGCCGCCGGCGTCGCGCCGGTCGTTGAAACGGGACACGAGGCGATCGGACCAGCTCATGGCGTCGCTCCTTTGTCGATGGCGATTTCATCCACCGCCGCGCGGAACACGTCCGCGCGATGGGCGTAGTTCCTGAACATGTCGAGGCTCGCGCACGCGGGCGACAGCAGCACCGCATCGCCCGGCTCGGCGAGATCGGCGGCGGCACGCACCGCGCCTTCGAGCGTCGCGTGGTCGGCGAGCGGCACACCGGTTTCGGCGAGCGTGTCGCGAATCGCCGGCGCGTCGCGGCCGATCAGCATCACGGCACGGCACCAGCGCGCGACCGGCGCAACCAGCGGCGCGAAATCCTGGCCCTTGCCGTCGCCACCGGCGATCAGCACGATCTTCTGCGCGAGCCCGTCGAGCGCGGCCACCGTCGCGCCGACGTTCGTTCCCTTGCTGTCGTCGACGTAGTCCACGTCGTCGATCGTCGCGATCACTTCGACGCGATGCGCCTCGCCGCGGTACTCGCGCAGCGCGTGCAGCAGCGGCGCGGCCGGCAGGTCGATCGCGCGTGCAAGCGCGAACGCGGCCAGCGCGTTCGCCGCGTTGTGCAGCCCGCGGATGCGCAGCGCGTCAGCCGGCATCAGGCGCTTCTGCGCGATGTCGGGCGTATGCGCGGCGTCGCGCTTGCGGCGACGGCTCGTCGTCTCGTCCGGCGCGTCGCGGTCGACCGCTTCGACCAGCCACGCAATGCCGTTGTCGCGCGACAGGCCGTAGTCGCCGTCCTGCGTCGGTTCGTTCAGGCCGAACGTGACCGTGCGCGCCGCATCGGCCGCGCCGGGGGCCGGTGCGAACTTCATCACGGCCGCATCGTCGCGATTGAGCACGCGCGTGGTCGTCGCGCCGAAGATCCGGCCCTTCGCGGCCGCATAGGCGTCGAAGCTGCCGTGCCAGTCGAGGTGATCCTGCGTGATGTTGAGGATCGCGGCCGCATCCGGCGCGAACGTGCGGGCCGTCTCGAGCTGGAAGCTCGACAGTTCCAGCACCCAGACGTCGGGCAGCGCCGTATCGTCGATCGCACCCGCGAGCCGGTCGAGCATCGCCGGGCTGATGTTACCGGCGACGGCGACCTTCTTGCCCGAACGCTGGCACAGCAGGCCCGTGAGGCTCGTCGTCGTGGTCTTGCCGTTGGTGCCGGTGATCGCGAGCACCTTCGGCTGATAGCCGCTCGCGCCGAGCGCGCGCAGCGCCTGCGCGAAGAATTCGAGTTCGCCCCACACCGCGATCGCGCGCTCGTTCGCGGCCGCGATCAGCGCCGCCAGTGCCGGTTCGAGCGGCGACAGGCCGGGGCTCAGCCCGACGATCTCGACGCCGCCGTCGAGCAGCGCAGGCGTGAACGGGCCGCCGACGAACTCCGCATCGATGCCTTCGGCCAGCAGCGCGGCAAGGTTCGGCGGCGCCTCGCGGGTATCGGCAATACGCAGCCGGCACCCGTGCCTCGCGCACCATCGCGCGATCGCGAGACCCGATTCCCCGAGCCCCAGTACGAGCACCATCGGCCGCTGCCGATCTCCAAACATCTCGCCAGACATCCTTGTTACCTTTCCTTTACCGCAGCTTGAGGGTGGACAGACCGAACAGGCACAGCATCAGCGTGATGATCCAGAAACGCACCACCACCTGCGTTTCCTTCCAGCCGGACAATTCGAAATGGTGATGCAGCGGTGCCATCTTCAGCAGGCGCCGCCCTTCGCCGTAACGCTTCTTCGTGTACTTGAACCACGACACCTGCAGCATCACCGACAGTGTTTCCGCGACGAAGATGCCACCCATGATGAACAGCACGATTTCCTGGCGCACGATCACCGCGACCGTGCCGAGCGCGCCGCCGAGCGCCAGCGCGCCGACGTCGCCCATGAACACCTGCGCGGGGTGCGTGTTGTACCAGAGGAACGCGAGCCCTGCCCCGCCCATCGCGGAACAGAAGATCAGCAATTCACCGGCGCCCGGGATGTGCGGGAACAGCAGATATTTCGAATAGACCGAGCTGCCCATCACGTACGCGAATACACCGAGCGACGCGCCGACCAGCACGACCGGCATGATCACGAGGCCGTCGAGGCCGTCGGTCAGGTTCACCGCGTTGCTCGCGCCGACGATCACGAAGTAGGTCAGCACGATGAAGCCCCACACGCCCAGCGGGTAGCTGATCGACTTCAGGAACGGCAGCATCAGGTCGGCGCGCGCCGGCAGCCCCATCGACAGGCCGCTCCTCACCCATGCCATGAACAGGTCGAACACGCGCACGTTGTTCGCTTCGGACACGCTGAAGGCGAGGTAGACGGCTGCGAACAGCCCGATCACCGACTGCCAGAAATACTTCTCGCGCGACGACATCCCGCGCGGGTCCTTGTGGACGACCTTGCGGTAATCGTCGACCCAGCCGATCACGCCGAAACCGAACGTGACGAGCATCACGATCCAGATGAAACGGTTCGTCAGGTCGCCCCACAGCAGCGTCGCGACCGCGATGCCGATCAGGATCAGCACGCCGCCCATCGTCGGCGTGCCGGACTTGACCAGGTGCGTCTGCGGGCCGTCCTTGCGCACGGCCTGACCAACCTTCATTTGCGTCAGCTTGCGGATCACCCACGGTCCGCACACGAGCCCGATCCCCAGCGCGGTGATGGTGGCCATCACCGCACGGAACGTGAGGTACGTGAACAAGCGCAAAAAGCTTGCGTCTCCTTGCAGCCATTGCGCCAGCGCCAGCAGCATGCTTCCTTCCTTCTACTCAGTGTGCAGCGGGCACCGTGCCCGCCGCGGGTTGTTTCGTCAGCGCGTCGACCACGCGCTCCATCTTCATGTACCGCGAGCCCTTCACGAGCACCGTCGCCTGCGCGCCGTAGCCCGCAGTGAGCAGTGCCGTCACCAGCGCGCCGACGTCATCGAAATGGCGGGCCGTGTCGCCGTACGCGGTACAAGCATCACGCGACGCGTCGCCATGTGCGAACAGCGCATCGATGCCGCGCTCGCGCGCATACGCGCCGATCTCCCGGTGAAATGCCGGGCCTTCGTCGCCCACCTCGCCCATGTCGCCGATCACCAGTACGCGCGGCTCAGGTTGCGCGGCCAGCACGTCGATCGCCGCGCGCATCGAATCGGGGTTCGCGTTGTAGGTGTCGTCGACGACCGTCGCGCCCGCGAGGCTGCCGACGACCGCTCGCCGGACCTGCAAGCGGCCCTTGACCGGCTCGAACGATTCGAGCCCCTGCTTGATCGCGGCCAGCTCGATACCGGCCGCGAGTGCCGCGGCCGTTGCCGCCAATGCGTTGCGTGCGTTGTGCTCGCCGAGCGCGCGCAGCCGCACCGTCACCGGGCCGGACGGCGTGTCGATCGCAAGCTCGCCGCCGTGCAAACGGCCCGTGACCTGCGCTTCGACCTGTCGTTCGGCGTCGTGCAGCGCGAAATCGAGAATCCGGTTGCCGGTCGCCGCGACACGCCAGATACCGGCGTACGCATCGTCGGCCGGAAACACCGCGACGCCGTCCGGCGTCAGCGCGTGGATCACGGCCGCGTGTTCGAGCGCGACCGCCTCGACCGTCGCCATGAATTCCTGGTGTTCGCGCTGCGCATTGTTGACGAGCGCAACGGTCGGCGCCGCGAGGCGCGCGAGAACTTCGGTCTCGCCCGGGTGATTCATCCCGAGCTCGATCACCGCGACGCGATGTGCGCCCGACAGGCGCAGCAGCGTCAGCGGCACGCCGATGTCGTTGTTCAGGTTGCCGGCCGTCGCCAGCCGCGCGTCGGCGCCGACTGCAGCCGCAAAGATCGACGCGATCATTTCCTTGACGGTCGTCTTGCCGTTGCTGCCCGTCACCGCGACGAGCGGCACCGCGAAGCGCTTGCGCCAGCCATGCGCGAGTGCGCCGAGCGCGGCACGCGTTTCACCGCCCTCGATGACCGGCATCGCGAGGCTCGCCGGCGCGTGCGCGACGAGCGCCGCGGCTGCGCCGCGCGCGGCCACGTCGCCGAGGAAGTCGTGCGCGTCGAAGCGCTCGCCCTTCAACGCGACGAACAGGTCGCCCGGACCGACCGTGCGGCTGTCCGTCGACACGCGCTCGAACGTGGTATCCGAATCGCCGCGGACGGTGGCGCCGGGAATCAGGCGCGCGGCTTCGCCGAGACTGAGCATCGTCATTCGCCGCCTCCCTTGCCGTGCGTCGCGCGTGCCGCAAGCGCGAGCCGCGCGTGATCCTGATCGGAGAACGTGCGCTTCTTGCCCATGATTTCCTGCGTCGCCTCGTGCCCCTTGCCGGCCAGCACGACGACATCCTCGCGGGCCGCGCCGCGCACGGCCTGCAGGATCGCGCTCGCGCGATCCTCGATGCGGCGAGCGCGATCGGGCGCGGTCATCCCCGCGATGACCTGATCGATGATGCGCTGCGGATCCTCGCTGCGCGGATTGTCGCTCGTGACGACGACTTCGTCGGCGAGCCGCTCGGCGATCGCGCCCATCAGCGGGCGCTTCGTCGCATCCCGATCGCCGCCGCAGCCGAACATGCAGACGAGCCGCCCACCGCGCGCCGCCGCGATCGGGCGCAACGCGTCGAGCGTCTTGTCGAGCGCATCGGGCGTATGCGCGTAGTCGATCACGACCAGCGGTTCGTCGTTCTGCAGCCGGCCGCCAAGGCGCTGCATGCGCCCGTTGACGGACTCGAGCCGCGCAATCTCCGCGACGGCCGCGTCGAACGGCACGTCGGCCGCAAGCAGCGAGCCGAGCACCGCGAGCAGGTTGCTGACGTTGAACGTGCCGAGCGTGCCGACCTCGACGTCTGCATCGCCCCACGACGAGTGCAGACGGAAGGCCGTGCCCGTCGTGGTCGCGCGCACGTCGAGCGCGACCAGTTCGCGATCGGCGTCGGCCGCCTCCGCGTCGCCGATCCCGTATGCGATCGTGCGCACGCGGCCGGCCAGCTTGTCGAGCAGGCGGCGGCCGGCTTCGTCGTCGCGATTGATGACCGCTGCGCGCAGACCGCGCCACGCGAACAGCTTCGACTTCGCGGCTTCGTACGCGTCGAACGTGACGTGATAGTCGAGGTGATCCTGCGTGAGGTTCGTGAAGACGGCGATGTCGAATGCCGTGCCGTTCACGCGCCCCTGATGCAATGCGTGCGACGAGACTTCCATCGCGACGGCTTTCGCGCCCGCGTCGTGCAGTTGCGCGAGGCTCCGCTGCAGCTGCGGCGCGTCCGGCGTCGTGAAGCCGGTCGGCACCAGTTGCCCCGGCATGCCGCTGCCGAGCGTGCCGATCAGCGCGCACGGCTGGTGCAGCGCCGTCAGCGCGGCCGCGATCCATTGGGTGCAGGACGTCTTGCCGTTGGTGCCGGTCACGCCGATGGCGAGCAGGCTGTCGCTCGGGTCGCCGTACCAGCCGCTGGCGATCTCGCCGGCCAGCTGGTCGAGCGCCGGCACCGCGAGTGCGACGGGTACGGCCGGTGCGGCTTCGAGACCTTCCGGCTGATACAGCACGGCGGCCGCGCCGCGCGCGACGGCATCGGAAATGAAGGCGCGATTGTCCGCCCCGTCGACCGCATAGCCTAGGAACACGTCGCCAGCCTGCAGGCTGCGCGTGTCGGCATGCAGTTGCGCCGCGGGGGCCACATGCTGGCGCAGCCACGCAAGCGCGGCCGCGATCTGCTGATGCGCCGGATGGGAACTGCGAGCGGCGCTCATCGAACAACTCCTGGTGAATTACGTGTCGTGCTGGATACGATCATATGCTTCGCACCGCCGCCCGCGGCGAGCTTTTGCGGGCCCGTCGCGGCGGGCGCGCCGGGCGCGTCGTCGGACACGACGAGCTGCTTGATCGGCATGTTCGGCGGCACGTTCAGCGCGCGCATCGTATCGCCCGCGATCGCCGAGAATACGGGGCCGGACACCTGGCCGCCGAAGTGGCTGCCGGCGGTCGGTTCGTCGACCGACACGGCGACGACGATGCGCGGGTTCGGCATCGGCGCCATGCCGACGAACGACGCGCGGTACTTGCGCGTGTAGCCGTGGCCTTCGTGCTTGTAAGCGGTACCGCTCTTGCCGCCGACGCGATAACCCGGCACGGCCGCATCGGGCGACGTGCCGCCCGGCGCCACCACCGTTTCGAGCATCGCACGCACCTCGCGCGCGGTGGTCGGGTTGAACACCTGCGTACCCACGACCGGCTGGTTGGGGTCGGTCTTGAAAATGGTCACGGGCATCAGCTCGCCGTCATGCGCGATCGCCGTGTATGCGCGCGCGAGCTGGAACAGCGACACCGACAGGCCGTAGCCGTACGACATCGTCGCCTGCTCGATGCGACGCCAGCTCTTCCACGGACGCAGGCGGCCAGCCACCGCGCCCGGGAACCCGACCTTCGGCGCCTGGCCGAGGCCGATGCTCGTATACATATTCCACATTTCCTCGGGCCGCATCGTCATCGCGATCTTCGTCGCGCCGATGTTGCTCGACTTCTGGATCACGCCGCCGACCGTCAGCGTGCCGAAACCCGCGTCGTCGGTGATCGGTGCGCCGTCGAGCACGAAATGCCCGTTGCCCGTCTCGACGAGCGTGTTCGGCGTCACGCGGTGCAGGTCGAGCGCGAGCGACACCGTAAACGGCTTCATGATCGACCCCGGCTCGAACACGTCGGTCATGATCCGGTTGCGCAACTGCTCGCCTGTCATGCGCGAGCGGTCGTTCGGGTTGTACGTCGGGTAGTTGACGAGCGCCAGCACCTCGCCGGTGCGCACGTCGACGACCATCGCAGCGCCGGCCTTCGCCTTGAACTTCTCGACGGCGGCCTTCAGGTTCGCATACGCGATGTACTGGATCTTGCTGTCGATCGACAGGTCGACGTCCGTCCCGTTGTGCGGCGGAATCTGTTCGGCGACGTCCTCGACGATGTGCCCCATCCGGTCCTTGATCACGCGGCGCACGCCGGACGTGCCGGACAGCATCTTCTGGTCGCCGAGTTCGACACCCTCCTGCCCTTCGTCCTCGACGTTCGTGAAGCCGATCAGGTGAGCGGTAATCTCGCCTTCCGGATAGAAGCGCTTGTATTCGTTGCGCTGATAGATACCGGGAATGTCGAGCGCGGCGACCTTGTCCGCGACGTCGATCGGCACCTGGCGCTTTACGTAGACGAAACCCTTGTCTTGCGACAGCTTCACGCGCAGTTCCTTCGGCGTCATGCCGAGGAGCTTGCCGAGCTGGTTGACCTTGCCGGCGTCGAGATCGTCCGGCACGGCGTCCGGAATCGCCCAGATCGCGCGCACGGGCAGGCTCGTCGCGAGCACGAGCCCGTTACGGTCGAGGATCTTGCCGCGCGTTGCCGGCAGCTCGATCGTGCGCTGGTAGCGGCTCTCGCCCTGCTTCTGGTAGAACGCGTTGCCGGGCCCCTGGATCCAGAACGCCCGCGCAGCGAGCGCGACGAACGCCATGAACAGCAGGAACACGACGAGTTTCGAGCGCCACATCGGCAGGTGCACGCCGAGCACGGGGCTCGACGAGAACTTCACGTCCTGGCGCTTTTGCGACGGTTTCATCGCGCGCCTCCGTTGCCCTTGCTGGCCGCATCGCCCGACGCGGGAATCGGCGCGTCGATCGCCTTCGCGGCGCCCGGCGGCAGCGTCAGGTACTGGGTGCGGCCCGTCGTGATCGGCTGCATCTTCAGCGAATCGTTCGCGAGCTGCTCGATGCGGGACGTCTTGGACAGCGCGCTCTGCTGATATTGAAGCTGCGCGTAGTCCTGCTGGAGCTGACGCTCCTGCGACTGCGCGCGCTGCAGCTGGATGAAGATCTGGCGCTGCTGGTTCGTCGAGTTGACGACCGACAGCGCGCAGCCCATCACGATGATCAGCAGGAAGATGTTGAAGCGGCTCATGGCGTGACGCGCTCCGCGATGCGCATCACGGCCGACCGGGCGCGCGGATTCGCGGCGACTTCCGCCTCGCTCGGGAATTGACGACTGATGATCTTGAGCGGCGGGCTCGGGAGGTCGACGGCACGGATCGGCAGGCGACGATCGACGGCAGGCGCACTCGCGTGCGCCTGCATGAATCGCTTGACGATCCGGTCCTCGAGTGAATGAAAGCTGATGACCACCAGCCGCCCCCCTTGCTCCAGCAAAGACAATGCCGCGTCTAGTACGACTTGCAGGTCCGCAAGCTCTTGATTGACGTGAATCCGTATAGCCTGAAAGGTGCGGGTTGCCGGATCCTTGCCCTTCTCACGGGTTTTGACGACGTTACCCACGATTTGGGCAAGCTCGCCCGTGGTGTCGAGAGGCCCAAGACGGTCGGACTCTGCCCGGCGAGCAACAAGCGCCTTTGCAATCTGAAAAGCAAACCGTTCTTCCCCATAATCCCGTATCACCTCCGTCAATTCCTGCACCGAAGCGCGCGCGAGCCATTCGGCCGCCGACTCGCCGCGCGTCGGATCCATTCGCATGTCCAGCGGGCCATCCGCGCGAAAGCTGAAGCCGCGCGCCGGATCGTCCACCTGCGGCGAGGACACGCCCAGGTCCAGCAACACACCCGACACCTTCTCGACACCGCGCGCCGCAAGCGCGTCGCGCATCGATGCAAAGCTGTCATGCACGATCGAGAAGCGCCCATCCTCGATGCGCTGCGCCGTCTCGATCGCCCTCGGATCCTTGTCGAACGCGATCAGCCGGCCGGCCGGCGCCAGCCGCGCGAGCACCGCGCGGCTATGACCGCCGCGCCCGAACGTGCCGTCGACATAAATGCCGTCCGGCCGCGTCACGAGCGAGTCGACCGCTTCGTCCAACAGTACGGTCCGATGCTGCAATTCGTTTCCCATCGCGGGCGTCTCCGTCACCGCAATCAGAACGTGAAGTTCTTCAGCGCGTCGGGCATGCCCTGCGCCATCGCTGCCTGCTCCTTCGCGATGTAGGTCTGCGAATCCCACAGCTCGAAGTGACTACCCATTCCCAACAACATGACTTCCTTTTCCAGTCCGGCCGCCATCCGCAGCTCGGGCGATACGAGAATCCGGCCTGCGCTGTCGAGATCGACATCCATCGCATTGCCGAGAAAAATTCGCCGCCACCAATGAGCGTCCATCGGCAGCGCGGCGATCTTGGCGCGGAACACTTCCCATTCGGGGCGCGGAAACAGCAACAGGCAGCCGTCCGGGTGCTTGGTCACAGTCACCCGTCCTTCTGCCTGTCCTTGCAGCGCTTCGCGATAGCGAGCCGGCACCGACATCCGCCCTTTCGCATCGAGCGTCAGCGCCGACGCCCCTTGGAACACTTTCCGCTCTCCCGTTCAGGGCACCGAAGCACCCGCTCAATGCTCAAGAATTTAGCCGGAATAGCCCGCCAAATCACACAAAAATACACTTTCTCACACTGTCTCCCACTTTAGTGGAAGGGTTTAGCACGGTCAAGGGAGCGGCCCGGTTTTTTGACGAATTTTGTTAGTTAGAACAAGGACTTACGCGCGCATGCTCATGCGGCCCTTCATGCTAAAAATCGTTATAAATGAATGAGCTAGTGCAACTTGTGAAGGTGATACGTGAGAAAGGCGGGCCAGACTGGCGTGCGGACGGGGCTTTCGGGGGCGGGAAAACGCGGAAAAAACGGGCGGTATCGGGAACGGCGGACCAGGGCGACGTCACACGCCGCCCCGGCCCGAATGTCAGAGATAGTATGCAGTGCTCGTCATGACTTTCGATGCGGCGCGCATCAGCATCCGCGCGGGCAGCGGCAGCTCGATCCCGCCGGCATCGGTCGCGGCCTTGCCGTGCTTCACCTCGTCGAGCCGCATCTGCTCGACGATCGCACGCGACGCCGTGTCGGTCGCCGGCAGCTCGGACAGGTGCCCGTCGAGATGGCTCTCGACCTGGCGCTCCGTCTCCGCCATGAAGCCGAGGCTGACCTTGTCGCCCAGCGTTCCGGCGACGACGCCGATCGCGAGCGCGCCAGCGTACCACAGCGGGTTGAGCAGGCTCGGACGCGAATCGAGCTCCTTCAGCCGATGCGCGGTCCACGCGAGATGATCTTCCTCCTCGCGCGCGGCTTCCTCGAACATCGCCTTCGACGACGACGAGCGCGCGGTCAGCTTCTGCGCCTGATAAAGCGCCTGCGCGCAGACCTCGCCGACGTGGTTCACGCGCATCAGCCCGGCGGCATGCGTACGCTCCGCGGGCGTCAGTTCGCCGGCCGGCGGCTCCGCCGGCGCAGGCACCGGGCGGCTCATCCGGCTAATGCCGGTCAGCGATCGCAGGCCGCGATCGAATTCGCTGATCAGTTCATCCAACACCATCCTGTTCTCCTGGCTGCGTGTGCTGCCGCGGGCGGCAAAGGCACGTGCTCCGCTGCGTAACCGACTTGATTATTCAGCGGAAATTGCGGTTAACCCGTGATTTTAACCATTGTTGCATAAAGGAAACATGGCAGCCTTGCGCCAAGGCATTTCGCTTTGTCGGAAAAATCGGCTTTGCTACATTACGTGCGACTTCTTGCGAAGTTGATGGGGCCCGTCAACACAACATAACTATCCGCCCCGCCAAAAAAATTCAGTGATTCTTGGAGATCCGTTAATGAAAAAGTCGCTTCTCGCGCTCGTCGCGCTGGGCGCGTTTGCTGGCGCAGCTCATGCGCAAAGCAGCGTGACGCTCTACGGCATCATCGATGAAGGCTTCATCTTCAACAACAACGCCAAGGGCGGCCACCTGTACGGTCTGGCAAGCGGCGTGATGCAAGGCAGCCGCTTCGGCCTGCGCGGCACCGAAGATCTGGGCAGCGGCCTGAAGGCGATCTTCGTGCTCGAAAACGGTTTTGACGTCAACTCCGGCAAGCTGGGCCAGGGCGGTCTGATGTTCGGCCGCCAGGCTTACGTCGGCCTGTCGAGCCAGTACGGTACGGTCACGCTGGGTCGCCAGTACGACTCCGTCGTCGACTTCGTCGGCCCGCTCGAGGCAGGCGACCAGTGGGGCGGCTACATCGCTGCTCACCCGGGCGACCTCGACAACTTCAACAACGCATACCGTGTGAACAACGCGGTCAAGTACACGAGCCCGACCTACGGCGGCTTCTCGTTCGGCGGCCTGTACAGCTTCGGCGGTCAAGCCGGCCAGTTCTCGAAGAACCAGGTCTGGTCGCTTGGCGCGGGTTACAACAACGGCCCGCTGGTGTTGGGTGTCGGCTACTTGAACGCACGCACGCCGGCGAACTTCGGCGGCATGTTCAACACCGGCGCGTCGGCTGCGGCGACGGCCGTGTCGTCGCCGGTCTACGGCGCATATGCGAACAGCGCGAACACGTACCAGGTCATCGGTGCGGGCGGTGCGTACACGTTCGGCGCAGCGACGATCGGCGCGACGTACTCGAACACGAAGTTCAAGGGCTTCTCGGTCGGTCCGTTCGTGAACCAGACCGCGACGTTCAACAACGGCGAAATCAACTTCAAGTATCAGCTGACCCCGGCGCTGATCGTCGGCGCGGCGTACGACTACACGCAAGGCAGCAAGATCGACGGCAACTCGGCAGCCAAGTACCACCAAGGCTCGCTGGGCGTCGACTACTTCCTGTCCAAGCGCACGGACGTCTACGTGATCGGTGTGTACCAGCATGCGTCGGGCAACACGCTCGATTCGGCAGGCAACGTCGTTCAGGCACATGCGTCGATCAACGGTCTCGACCCGTCGAGCACCAGCAACCAGGTCGCAGCGCGCGTCGGCATCCGTCACAAGTTCTAATCAGCTTGCCTGACAAGCCGCAGCATATTGAAGGCGCCTTCGGGCGCCTTTTTCTTTTGCGGCTGCGAAGCGGTGAGCGGCGAACAGGGCGATCGCCGGACGGCCCATTCACGGCGGCGAACCGGCCCATACGGCTCATCGACGGGAATGCCACCGCTGCCGGCGGGCAGCATGCGTCGTGGTATCGCGCGATGCGAGTCGCGAATCGCGGATCGCAGCCGCCGCCGGCGATCCGGTCGAGCCGCTCCGTCAGCCACGGCGCATCCCGGTAGAACGCGTGCCGTTCCTGCGACCGTCGAACCACGGCGCGGCAACCTCGGTGCCGACACCACGAATAAAAAAGCCCGGCTTTGGCCGGGCTCGTTCGTTCGACTTCGGTGTTACGCGCGTCCGTCGCGCAGTTCGCGCCGCAGGATCTTGCCGACATTCGTCTTCGGCAGTTCCGTGCGGAACTCGACGAGTTTCGGCCGCTTGTAGCCAGTGAGCCGCTCCTTGCAGTACGCGAGGATGTCCTTGTCGGTAAGCGCCGGGTCCTTCTTCACGACGAACAGCTTCACGGCTTCGCCCGAGTGCTCGTCCGGCACGCCGACCGCCGCCACCTCGAACACGCCCGGGTGCGACGCCACCACGTCCTCGACCTCGTTCGGATACACGTTAAAACCCGATACCAGGATCATGTCCTTCTTCCGGTCGACGATCTTCACGTAACCGCGTGCGTCCATCACGCCGACGTCGCCGGTCTTGAAGAAACCGTCCGGGAACATGACCTTCGCGGTTTCGTCCGGACGGTTCCAGTAGCCGGCCATGACCTGCGGCCCGCGGATGCAGATCTCGCCCGGCTCGCCGAGCGCGACGTCGTTGCCTGCGTCATCGCGGATGGCCACTTCTGTCGACGGCAGCGGCAGGCCGATCGTCCCGCTATATTCGGTCGCGGTTACCGGGTTGCAGGTCGCGACCGGCGAGGTCTCCGACAGGCCGTAGCCCTCGACGATCGCCGTATGGGTCTTCTCATACCAGCGCTTCGCGACGCCTTCCTGGATCGCCATGCCGCCGCCGTTGGCGATCACGAGCTTCGACAGGTCAAGCTGGTTGAATTCGGGATGGTTCAGCAGCGCGTTGTACAACGTGTTGACGGCCGGAATCGTCGAGATCTGGTAACCCTTCAACTCCTTGATCATCCCGCCGATGTCGCGCGGATTCGGGATCAGGATGCCCATGCCGCCCGTGCGCATCGTCAGAAA
Source organism: Burkholderia sp. Bp9004 (assembly GCF_003858025.1). Taxonomy (NCBI): domain Bacteria; kingdom Pseudomonadati; phylum Pseudomonadota; class Betaproteobacteria; order Burkholderiales; family Burkholderiaceae; genus Burkholderia; species Burkholderia sp. Bp9004. Next base: position 117,518 of record NZ_QTQD01000023.1, read on the forward strand.
GCCGCAGACCGTCAGCGCGAACACGTGATAGAGCGGCAGCGCGACGACCGTCACGAACTGCTTCACCTCGGGGTACTTCTCGTGCGCGGGATGGTGCCATGCGCCAGCCTGCAGCACGTTCGACACGATGTTCCGGTGCAACAGCGTCGCCCCCTTCGCGACTCCGGTCGTACCGCCCGTGTACTGGAGGAACGCGACGTCGTCGGGGCCGAGCTTCTGCGGCTTGAAGGTTTGCCGCGCACCTTCCGACAGCGCGGCCTTGAAGCGCGTGTACGACGGAAGCTGCCAGGCCGGCACCATCTTCTTCACGTTGCGCACGACGTAATTGACGAGCCAGCCCTTGATGCCCAGCAGATCGCCCATCGACGCGACCACCACATGCTTGACCGCGGTGTTGGCGATGACGGCCTGCAGCGTCGACGCGAAATTCTCGAGGATAACGATCGCCTCCGCCCCGCTGTCCTTCAGCTGATGTTCGAGCTCGCGCGGCGTATAGAGCGGGTTGACGTTGACGACGGTGAAGCCCGCGCGGAGCACCGCGACGATCGCTACCGGGTACTGCAGTACGTTCGGCATCATGAGCGCAACGCGCGCGCCGCGCTGCAGGCCGCGCGACTGCAGCCACGCGCCGAACTGGCGCGACAGCGCATCGAGTTCGCCGTACGTGATGCTCTTGCCCATGCAGACGAACGCCTTGCGGTCACGATACTGTTTGAAGCTTTCGTCGAGGAGATCCGGGATGGAAGGATACGGGGACGCGTCAATTTCGGCTGGAACGCCGGGTGGGTACGATTTCAGCCAAATTTTGTTCATACTGCGCGTCTCCTCACAGATTTTCGAATGGTCGTGCTAAAACGCATCGTAGCGGCTCGTCCTTGCCGAGACAACCGGGTTAGATGCCCACTTCGAACTTTCGAATATATTTGTCTGATCATATCAAGAAGTTCGGTCAAATCCGCTCAACTTCCACCAGACAATCATAAAACGTCGCCGAGTTGCCGAGATCGGTCAGCGCCTGGCTCGTCACCTCGTTCGCGTTCCGTCCATCCGCCGACAATTTCTTCCACCAGATCGACAGTCCGACGACGAGCCCTGCCCGCGCCCGATCGGTCACTCTCGCGACCGCCTGCATCGATCCGCGGTCGTTGAAGATGCGCACGATGTCGCCCTCCCCGATGCCGCGCGCGTCGGCGTCGGCCGGGTGTATATCGAGGTGCGGCTGGCCTTCCGTACTGCGCAGGCTGTCCACGTTCACGAACGTGCTGTTCAGGAAGTGGCGGGCCGGCGGGGAAATCATCGCCAGTGGATAACGAGCGGCGAGTTCAGGGGCGGCCTCCGCCGATTCGAACGGCGGCAGATAATCGGGCACCGGGTCCATGCCCATCTGCTCGAGTCGCGCACTGTAGAACTCGCATTTGCCGGACGGTGTGCGGAAGCCGCCATTCGCGAAAGGCGCGTCCGCCACCTTGAGCTTCAGCCAGCCGGCCCGCTTCAACGTCTCCCAATCGCTGTCGAGCGTCGGATCGTCCCAACGGAGCGCCATCTGCGCGACCTCTTCGTCGCTGTGATAAAGCGCGGGCTCGTCGAGCCCCATGCTGCGTGCGATGCCGCGAAAGATTTCCGTGTTCGGCCGTGCGTCGCCGACTGGCGGAATCGCCGGTAGATTCGCCATCACATAGGTGTGGCCGTATGACTTGTGGACGTCGAGATGCTCGAGTTGCGTCGTGGCAGGCAACACAATGTCGGCGAAATCGACCGTATCTGTCTTGAAGTGCTCGAGAACGACCGTGAACAGATCTTCGCGCGCGAACCCGGCGGCGACTTTCGACGAGTCGGGCGCGACCGCGACCGGATTCGAATTGTAGACAATCACCGCTTCGACCTTCGGCCCGAAGGTGGCGTCACCCGGATGCAGCAGTGCATCGCCGATCGCATTCATGTTGATGATGCGCGGCAGTTTGTGTGGCCAGCCTGGCATCAGATCCGGACGCAGCAGCGCCGACTGATTGACCGGAGCGAATTCCGACGACGACAGCAGCAGCCCGCCGGCCCGGTCGCGCCACGCGCCTGTCAGCGCAGGCAAACTCGCAATCGCACGCACGGCATTGCCGCCACCGCGCACACGCTGCATGCCGTAATTGAGGCGAATCGACGCCTTGCGGGTCGCGCCGTAACGACGTGCGAGTTCGATCAGTTCCGACACTTCGATGCCGCAGATCTGGGCGACACGCTCCGGCGGATAGGACAGGGCTCGCGCCTTGAGCGCATCGAAGCCGAGCGTATGACGCGCGATGTAGTCGTGATCGAGCAGGTCTTCGGTAATCAGCACATGCATCATGCCGAGCGCGAACGCGCCGTCGGTGCCCGGCTTCAGCGCGAAGTGCTGATGGCATTTCTCCGCCGTCAGCGAACGGTAGGGATCGATTGCGACCAGACGGGCGCCTCGACGCTTGGCTTCCTGCGCTCGGGTCCAGAAATGCAGGCTGGATGCGATCGGGTTGGCGCCCCAGATCAGGATCAGCTCGCTTTCCTCGAAATGCTCGAGATGCATACCGATGCTTCCGCCATACGTATAGCGCAGGCCTGCTGCACCGGCCGCGGCGCAGATGGTCCGCTCAAGCCGGGACGCACCGAGTTTATGGAAGAACCGCTGCGCAATGCCTTCGCCCTGCACGAGTCCCATCGTTCCCGCGTAGCTGTACGGCATAATCGCCTCCGGCGCACGCGCAGCTATTTCCCCGAGACGACGACCGATCTCGTCAAGTGCTTCACTCCAGCTGATCGGCACGAAGCGCCCTTCCCCCTTCGCGCCGATGCGCTTGAGGGGCACGGTGAGCCGGTCGGGATGATGGACGCGGTCGGCATATCGGCTGACTTTCGTACACAACACGCCCTGCGTGGGCGGATGGTCGGGATCACCCGTGACCTTGATCGCACGGCCGTTTTCGACGGTCACGCGCATCGCGCAAGTGTCCGGACAATCGTGCGGGCAAACGGCCCGAGCTATCTGAGTGGCGACGTTCATCATTCTGGATGCGACTGGGGTGGAGGTTCGCAAATTTTACGAGGATGGACCGACTAAGACCTCATTTCGCACGAATTTCCCGCCTGTTCAGCGAAAAGACTGGAATAACGGATGAAAAATGTCGACGCTGGACCGGCTCCGAACTGCCGATGCGACGATACGGACGCGGGGGCGGGTGTGAAAAGTACCTTTGACCTGCCCCCGGTTTTAGTCCGAACTGCAGTTAGAGTCCGAGGTTAAAAACTGCTGCTTTGCATCGTGCGCCCGA